>DVDU01000091.1 GCA_015296065.1 Oscillatoriaceae cyanobacterium M33_DOE_052
ACACTCCCCACACTCCACACACTCCCCACACTCCCCACACTTCCCCCGGTCCCCTGGTTCCCCCGGCTCCTCAATGATGAACTGGGAAAATGGCAGTGATATTTTAATTAGAATTGCGTTGGGACTGAGCGGCTAAAAATGCTCGCGTCCATTCGCTGAAAACTTGGGAGGTTTTCAGATTCATGTCAAGAGCGATCGTCTCTATGGGAATACCGGCTTTGAGTTTGGTCAGGATCTCCCTCTGCACCGGCGTGAGACTGTCGATAAACACTTCCCACTGAGACTGGGTAAGTCCCAAGCCATTTTCACTGAGGGAAATTTGCAACCAGTTAGCTACCAAATCTGGAGATTGTTTCAGGGCAAACACCCGAATCGCATGGTAACTAATTTTTTCCCGCAAACGGTAAACTTGCTTAATCGGTAAGTTCAGTTCCTGGGCGATCGCTTCTTGGGAATTTCCCTGCAAGTACAAGCGCAACCATTGCGCTGCGATTGGCTCTAAATTGATTTCCAGATATTTTTCAAACTCTCGCACTACGGCGGTGCGCAGTTGCTGTTGCTCTTCCCAAGCGGCGCTTTCTTTGGCTAGGCGAGTGGCTTCGCCATCGAGCAAGCTCACGGGCTCACCACCATCCTCAAGGGTAATCTCGTGGGAAACGATACGTAGAGATTCACGGGGGACTTGGGTGAGACCAGCTTTTTGGGAGCGGCGCAGGTAGTTAAAAAACCGCAGTACCAGGAGGGGCTGGTTGCGCACGGGTCGCAGACAATACTCCTCGATCGCTGCGAGCAGTAGCGAGTTGCGCAGGCGATGGTCTGAAGTGCATTGGGCAATCCAGGCGATTTGCTGCTGCATATAACGATCGCGCTCGCAGATTTCCTGAATCGTCTCTTGCACTACGTCGATGGCGCTGCGAGTGCGATCTCGCGACAGGGCAACCCAAGTTTTAATTTTCTGGCGCAGTAACACCAAAGAAGCCAACCGGCGCATTAAGTTACCGTATGCGATCGCGGGCGCTACCCCCAAGTAGCGACCCCGCAAAATCCGCCAGCGGTAATCCATTGCTTGGCTGACTATCTCTAGTTTTTCCTCGCTGAGGGAGGACAGGCGATCGGGATTTTCTCCCAACAGCCAGCAGATGATGCTTTCATGGGTAGTATCAGAATAGTTCGCGCACTCAGCCGCCAGCCGCGATCGCCAGGACCGGGCTAGATTCTCTGCTGTAGTCATAGGGTCAGCTTCACTCCTCACTCTAACCCGATTCTAAGCGCAGGCTATATGAATTTACCCCGTAAGTCAGCACTTGCAGCCGCCGCCCGCCCACCAGTGGGTTATTCAATCGTCATTTTCACCGCCTTATCTTTTAGTTGCTCTTGCCACCACTTATCAAACATCTGGTTTTCTAGGTTTTGCTTGAGCTGACCCTCAAAAGATGCGGGCAAACGCTGCTCAATTCTCAGCAAGGTGTAGCGCCCCTCCATTTCTAATGGACCTACCACATCTCCGGGGGCGGCACCGGCGATCGTGGTGCGCACCGGTGCGGGGAGCTGTCCCAAAGAGAAAGTCCCCATCATGCCATTGTAAGCTCGATCGCTCGTGAGAGAATGCTGTTTTACCAGTTCCTCAAATCCCGCCTGCGATGCCACGAGCTGCTGTTTCAACTCTGCCGCTAAAGCTGCGTCCGCTACCACAATTCGCGACAATACCACTTGCTCAAACTCAGCTTTATTTTTCTCAAAAAATTCTGTGGCGGCGGTCTGCGAAACCCGCTGTTTCAGCCGCTCCATTTTCAAGCCCACCCCCACTTGTTCCCGAAACCCAGTGTAATTCAACCCTCTGGATTTCAGCCATTCATCAAAGCGATCGGCTGGCACCAGTTGATTTTGCAGCCGAAAATTAATAATCGCTTGCTCCACCTCACTGCTATCTGCCTCTAAGTCGGTGCTATTTGATAGTTCTTGCTCGATGACATACTGTCGCAAAATCCGGGTCAGGAATTGCTCCAAGTCCCCACTGGCACGCAGATAGGCCAAGGCTTGGCGCAAAGAAATGCTCTGGTCGTCAACAGTGAGAAAATTGTCTAAGCTCATAAAATCTCAAAAACAACTGTATAATTGACAATTGATAATTAATAATTGATAATTGATAATTATTAGTTATCAATTATCAATTGTCAATTGTCAATTGTCAATTCACTAATATTATAGCATCCGCTCCACTTTCAGCGCCTCTCCTGCTTTGAGGTTTCTCACCTCTGTAGTCAAATCGAGCCCGGTTTGCAGTTGCCCCACCTGAAAAGTGCGACTCATCACTACGTAAATTGAGGTTTGGTCAACACCAATAACGAGCGATCGCACGTTGTCCCACCGCTGGGCCACCAACTCATCGATCGCCTGCCATTCTCCTGTCTCCGTCAGACGCAGACGACGAATAAACTTAAAAGGCGCATTTTGCTTGCCGGTAATCAACATTCCCTGTAACAACTTCCGAATCAAATTCGGGAAAAAGCGACCCATACTCAGCATTACCAGCCGCAAAAGCACCAGTTTAAGAGGCGTCATCTGAACATGTTTTGCCCAACCCAAAGAACCCTGGATGATGATTTCCCCATCATCTAATTGGTGCTGATAAGTGTCTATCAAGTGTGCCACGGCATTTTTTACCTTGCCATTGACGATCGCTTGCACAGAAAACCCCGTATCCGACGCCACCAGCTTCCCATCCCGAAATAGCTTAAATGCCCCTCCTTTATTCACCGCCAGATAAAGTTCTGTCACCCCTTTTGCTTCGCCACCGCCACTATTCCCGGAACGTTCAATTAAAATGCGCGCTTCTGGGAGCCACAGGCGCTGCTGACGCGCCTGGGCAAGCAAGTCGCTCTCTTGTGGCGGACGGTCTGGCACATATGAACGCCATGCCAGCAGGTAATTCCAAGCATGATGGCCAATGATGTGGTCATCTTCATAGCATGGATTTAGTCCGTTGTCAAGTCCTTTTAAAAAACGATCGTTAATACTCAGAGCCAAAGGCAACCAGCTCCCCACCAATTCAAAACCGTGAGGGAAAAAATTATAAGTGTTGCGGCTGCCCCATTCTCCCCCATAAGAACCATCAGGATGAATCAACTGCGCCGCTAGTACCACCGCTTTTTCCAAACTGGTTTTCAATTTTTCATCGGGCCACAATTGATAAATCCGCGCCAAACAAGAAATCGTCAGCGTGTGATAACCCGGGTCACACCCAGAATATTCCCAAAACCAACCCTCCGCACTTTGCCAAGAAAGCAACTTTTCTAGCCGCTGGATTTTCGCCCGCTCCCATTTGGAAGTTTGCAGCAACCGGCCTAAAAGTTCCAAGCACAACACAATTAACGCTTGGTGATTTGCCAAACGGCCACTTTCATTAGTTGTTGCCAGCCAGTCGGCGCGGGCTTCAAAAAATCTTAGGGCTTCATAGGAGCTGAGGTCTAGAGCGCTATAGCTTTCTATACAAGCCAAGAGAGAGAAAGCAGCAGCGCCAGCGGCTCGCTCGTAGGGGAAATAGTCATCGCAAGAGCCATCAGGGTGCGCGCTTCTGGCAGCGTAGAGGATACCCGCTTCTACCCACTGGCAAATCGCACTTTGCTGATAGTAGGGATTATGGGGAATATCTGTATGGTAAGCCAGGGCGAGAGGCCAGACGAATTCTTGCGCCATCCCACTGGGAAAATCGATGATTTTATAGTGCCAGAAATTGCGGTCAAAACAGCCGTAGGTGGGGCTGTGGGGGTTGCGGTCTAGAAGGGTCAGGATTTTAGGAATTTGGGCTAAGCTGATATGGGCAAACTTGTCTCTACTCACTTTTGGCCACCTTTGATGCCTATGGAAAATAAAGGGTAAATGGTAGTTATTGTTACTGCATTTATATCGATTATACGTTTAATTTTTTTGCCAAAGATAATGAAATTATTAATTTACGTAAAATTACGGTAATTATTCAGATTGTCGGAGGCACTGCCCATCATCCCTAGATATTAATATGTAGGGTGGGCAGTACCTAGGAGAATTTGCTCTCAATCAAGAATAATTTGGCAGGAGGCACTGCCCACCCTACTGGTCTTGTCTCTGTGGCAGAAACCCGGTTTCTTCTCTGTGGGACTAAAGGGGTCATACCCTCTAGAAGGAACTTTAATTTTGTTATAAGATTTAGGCATTGGCTAGCAACAAAGACGACTCGGTTATGGTTAAGGCAACTTTTCAGAAAAAATTTCCTAGTTTATTTCCATATCAAGTAGGGTGGAATCGGCGCGAGCCTTTAAGTGGGGATGGTGCGGCTGGAACATCCACAGTTGATGAACTAATGGATTTAGCCTACCCCTACAGTAGCTTTGATTTATCTTGGTCTGACTCACCACCGGCACGGGATGAGCTGATTTTAGTGCCCCATGAAGTCCACATCTGGCGGGCAAATCTGGACTTAAACCAGGAGCAAATCGAGGTACTGTTAGAGACTCTATCGCCACAGGAGCAAGAACGGGCAAAACGGTTTCACTTTACCCATGACTGGCGTCATTTTATCGCAGCACGCGGGATTTTGAGAAATATTCTGGCCAGTTATGTGGGGATGGCGCCGGAAAAACTGCATTTTGGTTATGGCGATCGGGGCAAACCCTACCTGGAAACCACCAGTGCAGGGGGGATGGTTCAGTTCAATGTGTCTCACTCCCAAGGTACGGCTCTCTACGCCGTCACTTTGGGCAGTAATATCGGTATCGACTTGGAAGCCATCCGCCCGATCGACCATCACAACCTTGCCAAACGCTTCTTTTCTCCCACAGAAGCCGCCACCCTTGCCCAACTTCCCCCAGAATTACAGCAAACCGCCTTTTTCCGTGCCTGGACCAGCAAAGAAGCCTACCTCAAAGCCACAGGGGAAGGTTTAGCGGGAGGTTTAGGCTCTGTGGAAATTTCTATTAATCCCGACAGTCCACCCCAACTGCTCAATATTGGTGGCAACCCCTATTTAACCGAGCGTTGGTCCTTACAAGAACTTAACCCCGGTCCCGGCTTCACCGCCGCCGTCGCCGTGGAAGGACCCATCTGGTCTTTAAACTGTTGGCAATTGACAATTGATAATTGATAATTGATAATTGATAATTGATAATTATCAATTAGACCCGGTTTTTGAAGGTTTAAGGTCAAGAAACCGGGTTTTTCACACAAGATATCTTGTTCCTCGACGGAGATTATCCACAGAAACCCGGTTTCTGAATGGCTTGACAATATCTGGATGTGCTAAGACAATAAGAGCAGCAGACCGAATTTCAGGTTTTACCCAAACACTTACTTAGTGGTGACACCAACCAACCCGGCTCTGGCGTTGTTGATGGTTTAGCTGATAGTAGGAATATTTGCCCATAACCAGTGCCACGATGCTAGGGATGATCAATAGACATCTCCAAAAATATCGATTTGTCAACGGTGCCATAAGGGTTTCAGCCGCTTTTATGGAGATGTCTAATGTGATTCCGCTCCGGCGACTAGCTCCTATTCCTGGAGCGAAATATATTAACGACATTTTTTTTGTTCAGATTTTCGCTGGCTAAGTGCCAAAGGAGTAATGACATCTGTTGTTACAGCATAAATGCTAGGGATAGTCAGAAATGAAGATGAGGAGAATTCACAGTTTATGAAATTAATCCTTTACAGGCTCAAGGCTGTTGCCGCCACCAGCTTGCTCTGTGTTTTCGTTTCTTGGAGTGTTCCGGTTTCTGCTCAGGAGGCTGAAGCTGAAAAGACACCGATATCAGCCACCATCTCTGGGGAAGCGGCTCCGGACAAAGCTACCACGATCCAAGATCCGACGATTCCGGTTGAAGATTTAAAACAGCTCCTGAAGCCTCTGACTTTAGAAGAGTTGCAGAACGAGGCAGCCGCGTGGCTATTATTGCTGAAGAACAAGGTGCAGGAAATCAGCCAGACGGAAATCGGAATTAAGCGCCAAAGACGGGCGATCGAGGCGAAAGACGAAGCCGGTAAACTGGTAAAAGAGGCAAAGACCAAGCTGGCAGAAGCGGAAAAAGCTGTAGCAGCGGCACCAAAAAATACCCCAGAATACGAGGAAGCCACTAAGCAAGTTGAAGCAGCACGAGACGCGCTGAAAACAGCACAAACCGCGCTGGAAAAAGCGGCTGAAGTGGCAGCAGCACTCGAAACAGACACATCGGTACAAGATGCTTTAGGGGAAGCACAGCAAGAAAAAGAAATCACCGAAGCCGAGGAAACTTTAAAAAAAGCGAAAGAAGCTCGGGAACAGATTCCGCCTGATTCCCCAAGATATCAAGAAGTCACGGCAAAAATCGATGCTTTAGAAGTCGCAATTCAGGACTTAGAAAAAGCCGAGGAGAACCTCAAAAGCACAGTGCCGGATTCACCGGAACAGAAGGAAGCAAAATCGAAAGTTGACCAAGCTCGCGAAGTCGTTAAAAGTGCTGCCCAGGAGCTGAAAACCATCAGTGGGGGTGGTGACAGTTCTGCATCACCGAATGCAGAGACTGATGTAGCTGCTGGGACTGGAAGTGCATATCAAGAGGTGGATGTAGAGAACCTACAGGATACGGGGGGCGGTCAAGCAGGGGGACAGCAGGAGCTAAATAAAGTAAATAAAGCAATTGAGAAAGCGGCTGAAGAGGACAAGGAATTAAAAACCCAACTCACGGTCAACGTCACGAATTTGCAAGCCGAGCAAACCGCCATTAGCGATCGCTTTAAAACGGTTCTAGACGAAGTAGATACCAAAGGGGGCGATACTACTGGCTACCGCAAATATATTCAGGCTATCAGTGCAGTCGAAGTCGATCTCAAAGATAAGCAAGATTTGGGCGTTCGCCTAGTGAGTTGGGCGCAGTCAGAAGAAGGTGGGATGCGCTGGGGAAGCAACCTCGCCAAATTCACAACTGTCTTAATTGCTACCATCCTTCTTGCCCAATTGCTGGGTGTATTGCTCAACGCTACCCTAGCTGGGTTTCGCGGCGTATCCTCGTTGTTCCGTGGGTTTCTCGTCGTCACGGTCAAACGCGGCGGAATTGTCGTCGGTGTGTTATTAGGTTTGACCGCCTTGGAGGTCAGTCTCGCCCCAATCTTAGCCGTGGTAGGGGGTGTCAGCTTCGTCCTCGCGTTTGCACTCCAGAGTAACCTGGGCAACTTTGCCAGCGGTCTGATGCTGATCTTGAACAAGCCTTTTGACGTGGGCGATGAGGTGAAGGTCAGCGGTTTGTGGGGATATATTAAGGCGATTAACCTGGCAAGTACCACTATTCAGGGATTCAGTGGTCAGATTTACACAGTTCCTAATAACACAGTTTGGGGGAGTGTGATTGAAAACCTAACCAGCCAGGAAATTCGGGGTGGTTTCATTCGGATTAAGATTCCCTTCGGGACTGACATTCAGCGCACCCGCGAAATTCTAGCCAGTATTTCTAACGGACACCCCAAGGTAGTGAAGTCTGGGACATCTGTATGGGCTTATGAGGATTATTACATTGCTCTCTCCTGGTCATTTAAAAGTAAAACCGAGGATTTTTGGACGGTTTGGGACGAGTTACTTAGTCAAGCTCAAGACATATTGGCAACAGAAGGTATTAAACTAGCGATACCGACCCGGGATATTCGCATTCAAAATGGTAGCAATGGTGGCAATGGTGCCCAGGTGCTGATGTCATCATCACTCCCGGTCAAAGAACCATCAGAAATGATGGTGAATGCCTCTGGAGATGATGAATCAATTGATAATTGACAATTGATAATTGATAATTGACAGCTATTAATTATCAATTATCAATTGTACCCGATTTCTGTCACCCACCCCAAAATTAATGTGCTAATGTCATTCCCTCCCGCCTTCGCGTTCAGCGGGCTGCAAGCAGGCGGGAATCCAGTCTGAACCTAGTTAAGAAACCCGGTTTCTGAAAATGGGTGAATTTTGGGGTTTGGGTGGGCACGGCGTTATTGATATTTCCCGTTTTTTGCGTTATCTTAATGATGCCGTGCCCCTACGGGCGATAAATTTGGGTAATTTTGAGTTTTGGGGGTCATTTTTGGGGTAATTTTGGCGTCAAATTATCATTTGTAGGGGCACGGCATCCTAAATATTCGGGTTTGACAAACAATGTTAATCACGCCGTGCCCCCCACCACGGGAAATGTGCATTAATTTTGGGTTTTGGGGGTGAATTTTGGGGTTTGGGTGGGCACGGCG
>DVDU01000145.1 GCA_015296065.1 Oscillatoriaceae cyanobacterium M33_DOE_052
CCCCACACTCCCCACACTCCCCACACTCCCCACACTCCTGGTCGGTGAGCGAAGCCGAACCGCCACACTCCCCACCCGACCCACACTCCCTCCTGGTCCCCCAGTCTCCCCGTCTCCCCTGCTCCCCGTGCCTAGTTCGGGGTGAACGAGTTGCAGTTGAAATGATTGATCATCAAACACCACGGTAGGTATGGCGGTGGATAGAAATATTTTGTCAGAAAAAACTATTTTAGTAGTTGACGACAATGCCACCAATTTGCATTTGTTAGCAGTTATCCTGTCTCGGAAAGGTTATCAAGTGCGGGTTGCCAACAATGGCCACGAGGCTCTGAATGCAGTTCATGCCAGTTCACCAGACCTGATTTTATTAGATGTGATGATGCCAGAGCTGGATGGTTATCAAGTTTGTCATATCTTAAAAACCAACAAAAAAACCAGGGAAATTCCGGTAATTTTTATCAGCGCCAGACAGGAATCGATTGATAAAGTTAAAGCCTTTGATCTGGGGGCATTAGATTATATCACCAAACCTTTTCATGTGGATGAGGTTTTGGCGCGAGTGGATGCACAGATTAGAATTACCCACCTGCAAAAGCAGTTGGCGGCGCACAACTTCCAACTACAACAAGAGATGCGCGATCGACTGGCGGCAGAACAAGCCCTGCGAGAAAGCGAGAGTAAATATCGAGCTTTGGTAGAAGCCTCCCAAGATGTAATTTGGTTGGCTGATGTGGAGGGGCGCTACAGGTTTGTTAATGGGGCAGTGGAGAAAATTTATGGTTATAATCCTCCCGAAATGATTGGGCGGAAGCTGACTGATTTTATGACACCGGAACAAGCGGCCAGAGATGCAGAAATCTTAGAAATGCTGTTGCATGGTGAGTCTATTTCCCCTTACGAGAAGCGACAATTGCATCAAGATGGCCGGATGATTTATTTGCGGGTTAATGCCGTGGCGCTGCGGGATGATGCCGGAAAGATTATGGGGATGACCGGGACTGCATGCGACATCACCGAGAGCAAGATGGTAGAAAAAGAAATCCGCCTCCTCCTGGCCACTAATCAAACTATTAATCGTTTAGGGGGAATGCGTTTTGAAAATTCCCCATCCAGATTATCTCGGTCTGGGAATGGCCGCGCTGGCACAAATGATGATGTCCCTCTGCTCAGTGCTTTGAGTCTGATATTGAAGTTGATTTGTACAGAAATTCAGTGGGATGCGGGGGAGGCTTGGCTGCTTTCTCATAATGGGAAGGTGTTGGAATGCCGAGCTGGATGGTATGGGGAAAAGGGTGCTTTTAATAAACTGCGTCGTTATAGCGAAACTGTCTCGTTTGCACCAGGAGTAGGGCTGCCGGGACGCATAGTTTTTTCGAGAAATTCAGAATGGATAGAAGATATTTCTGAGGAAAATAATGCGGTTTTTTTGCATGAAAAAATCGCGGCGGAGGCGGGGTTGAAAGCCTGCTTGGCTGTGCCGGTGATGGCTGGGGGAAAGGTGGTGGCGGTGTTGGTGCTATACAAGGGGGTGAAAAGCACTAAAAATCAGCGGACGATCGACCTGGTGGAGGCGGTGGCGGCTACCGTCAGGTCACTGGTGCGGGAACAGCAGGCAGAAGAGGCGCTGAAATTGAGCCAAGAGCGCTTGAAGCTGGCTTTAGAAGGGAGTTTTTTGGGAATTTGGGATCGAGATATCCCATCGGGAAAAACCTATTTTGACCCTCAGTGGAAAAAAATGCTGGGGTATGAAGCTGGAGAGATTGAGAATAATTTTAAATCCTGGCTGCGCCTGGTGCATCCAGATGATTTAACCGAAGTGATCAAGGTGTTTAATGGTTATTTGCCACCGGGAATGGACACCTGCGAAGTGGAATTTAGAATGCTGACTAAGCAGGGGACATGGAAGTGGATGTTATCTCGGGGGAAGGTGTTTGAACGAGATAGTATGGGCAAACCGGTGCGGATGACGGGGACGCAGGAAGATATCAACGATCGGGTATCGGCTTCCCTACAGTTGCGCGAAAGTGCGGAGCGGGAAAAGGCGATCGCCACTGTGATTCAGAGAATGCGCCAATCCCTGGATTTAGAAACCATTTTCGATGCCACTACCTCGGAATTGCGCGGGGTGCTGGGGTGCGATCGGGTGGCAGTGTATCAGTTTCATTCTGACTGGAGCGGCTCAGTAGTCGCTGAGTCCGTAGGCGGCGGCTGGGTGCCTCTGGTGGGGAAGCCATCCGATGACTCGACGATCACAGACAGTGCTGTAGAATACGAAAGCTGCCCCATCAAAACCTTGGGTCGTACTTCTTTCCCAGTGGTAGATACTTACCTACAACAAACTCAAGGCAACTTCTACTCCAGAGGTTTGAGCTATCTTTGTGTCCCAGACATTGAGCAAGCAGAGTTTGACCCCTGTTATCGGGCTCTGTTAGCGGGATTTCAGGCTAGAGCTTATATCATCGTCCCCATCTTCTGTGGTCAGAAATTGTGGGGCTTGCTCGCCAGCTATCAAAACTCTGGTCCGCGGCAGTGGCGGGAAGCCGAAATCAACATTGCTGTGCAAATTGGCACCCAATTGGGCACCGCCGTGCAGCAGGCGGAACTGCTGGCCCAAACTCAAAGGCAGTCCGCCGCTCTGCAACAGGCGGCACTGGCTGCAGATGCCGCCAACCGTGCTAAAAGCGAATTTTTAGCCTCCATGAGTCACGAACTGCGCACCCCACTCAATGCCATCCTCGGTTTTACCCAAATTATGACCCGAGATGCTTCTCTAACTCCAGAGCAGCGGGAAAACTTAACCATTGTCAATCGTGCTGGGGAGCATTTGCTGGCTTTAATTGACGACATCCTGGAAATGTCCAAAATTGAAGCCGGACGCACCACCCTCAATCCCATTAGTTTTGACTTGAGCCAACTGCTCGAGACGCTCCAGCGGATGCTGCAATTAAAAGCCCGTGCCAAAGGTTTGCAACTAATTTTTGATATTGCCCCTGGTTTACCTCAGTATGTCCACACCGATGAGGGCAAGTTGCGGCAGGTTTTGATTAATATCTTGGGTAACGCGATTAAGTTTACCCAAAAAGGTCGCGTCACTCTGCGGGTGAGCGCGGCTCAGTCCCCCAGAAACCGGGTTTCTCAACGAGATGTCTCATCCCTTGACGGAGATTTTCCCCAAGAAACCCGGTTTCTTTTCCAAGGTGATACTCGATTGTGCTTTGAAATCGAAGACACCGGACCGGGGATTAACCGGGAGGAACTGAATTTGCTGTTTGAACCATTTGCCCAAGCAGAAACTGGGCGCAAATCTGGCCAGGGCACTGGTTTGGGTCTGCCTATCAGCCGCAAATTTGTGCAATTGATGGGGGGTGATATTCAGGTGCGCAGTACCCCCGGTCAGGGGAGCTGGTTTGGCTTTGACATTCAGTTAGAGGTTGCCGAAAGCGCAGATATGCCCACGACAGATGCCACTCGTCAAGTGATCAGTTTGGCGCCCAACCAGCCCCAATATCGCATTCTCGTGGTGGATGATGTGCGCGAAAGCCGCCTGTTGCTGGTGACTTTGCTATCTTCCATCGGCTTTCAGGTGCGGGAAGCAGAAAATGGTCTCCAAGCTGTGGCGATGTGGGAGAGTTGGCTACCCCATCTGATTGTGATGGACATTCGGATGCCGGTGATGGGGGGTTTGGAGGCCATCAAGGAGATTAAATCCCGCAGGCAAGGACGAGAATCGGTGATTATCGCGCTCACGGCCAGTGTCTTTGAGGAGGATCGCAAAATGGTTTTGGCTACTGGGGGTGATGATTTCGTGCGCAAACCGTTTCGCGAAGGGGTATTATTGGAAAAAATCAGTCAGCATTTAGGAGCGGTTTATCTTTATGAAGAGGAACCAACAACACCAAAGCCAGCGGCGGCAAATACCCCAGACAGTTTACTCGATGATGAGTTGAAAAGCTATTTGGCTCAAATGCCAGCAGCTTGGTTAGAGCGGGTTCATTCCGCGGCTCGTGACGGCAGTGATGATGCGATTTTGGAGGTGCTAGAGGAAATTCCTGATATTCACCAAAGGCTGGAAAAAGCTTTGGCTGACTTAGCTAATAATTTCCAATTTCAAAAAATTATGGAATTAACTCGTCAGTAGGAAAGATGAACTCCCAATTAATAGATTTTTCTGGAAAAGACATTCTCATTGTTGATGATATGCCGGTGAATCTCCGGGTTTTAAATCAAATTTTGACGAACCAGGGTTATAGGGTTCGCAAAGCTTTGAGCGGGGAAATGGCTTTTACTGCCTGTGATGCAACTTTGCCGGATTTGATTCTGCTGGATATTCTCATGCCGGATCTGGATGGGTATGAAGTATGCAGCCGTCTGAAATCTCAGGAGAAAACTCGGAAAATTCCGGTGATTTTTTTGAGTGCCCTGGATGAGGCGGAGGATAAGGTGAAGGCTTTTCATCTGGGAGCCGCTGATTATATCTCTAAGCCGTTTCAGGTAGAAGAAGTTTTGGCGAGAGTGGCGCATCAACTGACGATCGTTACCCTGAATGAGCAATTGGCTACTCAAAATGCTGAGTTGCAAAAACTGAATGCGGAGTTGTTGCGCTCTAACGCGGAGCTGGAGCAATTCGCCTATGTGGCTTCTCACGACTTGCAATCGCCTCTGCAGGCAACGATCGGCTATGCTGATATGTTGCTGTGGAAATATGAGGGCGTTTTGGATGCGAACGCTAAACGCTACGTCACCCAGATTGTGCATTCGGGGATGCGGATGAAAAATCTGATTCAGGATTTGCTGGCTTATTCTAAGCTGGGAAATGGGCAGTTGGACTTGCAACCGGTTGATTGTGTGGCGGTGATCCAAGAGGCTCTGGAGAATTTGCGCCAGGAAATCGCTGCTAGTGGTGCGGAGATTACCCATTTGGAATTGCGTAAAGTCAGGGGCGATCGCAGCCAACTGACCCAGCTTTTCCAAAACCTGTTGAGCAATGCGATTAAGTTTCGCCGTCCCGGGGTGATTCCCCAAATCAATATTTCCTCCGTCCTGGGCGATCGTGGTGAGTGCCTCTTCGCCATCAGCGACAATGGTATCGGGATTCCCGAGGAGAAGTTTGATTCCATCTTTCAGGCGTTCCAACGGCTCCACGGCTATCAGGATTACCCCGGTACTGGTCTCGGGATGGCCATCTGCAAAAAAATCGTCACTCGCCACGGGGGCAGGATTTGGGTGAATTCTCAGCTAGGAAAGGGGACTACTTTTTATTTCACCCTTGAGCGTCTCATATAATAGCATAAATCACCGTCGGGAGAGTAATTTTCCCTATGGTATCGCCCAGGTCAAGGCCGGTTAAAACATGAGTAAAAGTGGATTGGAGCCCAGCCAAGGCAATATCCTCGTAGTTGACGATCGTCCAGATAACGTGCGCCTTTTATCCTTTATGCTGGTGCAGCAAGGGTATCGGGTGCGCAAAGCTCTTGATGGACAGATGGCCATTACGGCTTGTCAGACGAACCCACCCCACCTGATTTTGCTCGATATCAATATGCCGGATATGGATGGCTATGAGGTTTGTCAGCGTTTGAAAGCTAACGAAACCACTCGTGATATTCCGGTAATTTTCCTGAGCATTTTAGATGATGTATTAGACAAGGTGAAAGCGTTTAAAGTTGGCGGTGCTGACTATATCACTAAGCCGTTTCAGTTTGAGGAGGTGGTGGCGAGAGTGGAAAATCAGATCAAAATTCAGAGCCTGAAACTGCAACTCAAGCAGCAAAATCAGATCCTAGAGCAGCAAAATGCTTTGTTGCTTAAGGAAGTAGAAAAGCGGCGTTATGCCGAAGTGGCTCTGCAAAAAGCTAACCAGCGATTGCAGTATTTAGTGGTGATGGACAGTTTGACGGAAGTGGCGAATCGCCGTCACTTTGACGAATGTTTACAAAAAGAGTGGCACCGCTGCGCCAGAGACCAAATTTTTCTGGCTTTGATTTTGTGTGATATTGACTATTTTAAATGTTATAATGATACTTATGGTCATTTGGCGGGTGATGCTTGCTTGAAGCAGGTGGCGGCGGCCATCAGCCGCGCCGCCCAGCGTCCTGGGGATACGATCGCCCGCTACGGTGGCGAAGAATTTGCCGCCATCCTCCCCAACACTAATTTTGAGGGAGCCGCACGGGTGGCAGAAAGAATCAAGTATGAAATACAGCAGCTAAAAATCCCCCATACTGCATCTGCTGTCACCGATTTGATTACTTTGAGTATGGGCATTGCCACTACCGTACCCGCTCATCGCACATCGCCGGATCTGTTGATTGCCCAAGCGGATAAGGCACTTTATGAAGCTAAGCAGGGGGGGCGCGATCGCTATTGCGGCAGCGAGATCCCTGTCCAAGTCTCGTAGATGGGCTTTACCCCTCATGCCCCTAGCCGCCACCAGCCATCAGCCCCATCAAAGATTTTCTCAGCTAACTCTGATTTGGGAAATTGATTTGGGAAATTTTATCTCACTCATTTGCCCTGCACCATTATATAATATGATGGCCATATTGAGAAAATTTTTTCAGAAAAAATCTATCAGAGGTGCTTGATTGATTGGGGGACAAGGAGGGATGGAGGGCAGGGGGGATAAAAGGGAGGCTGGTTTCCCACAGGAGATGGCCTTTAATATTGAGGATATAAACTGTTTATCAGGAAATTATTTAAATAATTTTCCCGCATTTTGATAGGCCAAATCAAATGAACGAATTTCACTCAGATGAACTTAACCAGACAAAAGGAAATATTCTCGTAGTTGACGATACACCAGTCAACCTGAAAATTTTAACCCACCTTCTCGGCCAACGAGGCTATACAGTGCGCCAAGCCTTGAACGGCAAGATGGCGATTACCGCTTGTGAAGCTACCGCGCCTGACCTGATTTTGCTGGATATTAATATGCCCGATATGGATGGTTATCAGGTATGTGAGTATCTGAAACAAAATTCCAGTTTATCAGAAATTCCGGTAATTTTTCTCAGCGCTCTTGATGATGTCCTGGATAAAGTAAAAGCCTTTGATGTGGGGGGAGCAGACTATATCACTAAGCCATTTCAAGCCCTAGAATTATTCTCGCGAATTGAAAATCAACTCAAGTTGCGTTCGCTGCAAATGCAGGTGCATAAAAAGAATATGTTGCTGCAGCAGGCGGTGGAAGAACTGAAACAGGCGCAAGCCCAATTAGTGCAAAAGGAAAAAATGGTGAGTCTGGCGCAAATGGTGGCGGGAATTGCTCACGAAATCAATAATCCCGTGAATTTCATCTACGGCAACCTCTCTCATATTAGCGAATATACGGAAGATTTGCTCAAGCTGCTGCAACTCTACCAAAAAGCGATGCCCAAACCCCCAGCAAATATTGAAGATTTGCAAGGAGATATTGATTGGGAGTTTATTTCTGAAGACTTGCATAGAATGGTCGGCTCGATGAAGGCGGGAGCCGATCGCATCCGGGAAATCGTCCTCAGCTTACGCTCCTTCTCCCGCTTGGGAGAGGCGGAACTCAAGGCGGTGGATATCCATGAGGGGATAGATAGCTCCCTGATGTTGTTGCAACACCGACTCCAAGGGCAATCCCAGCGTCCCGATATTACGGTAATTCGCGCCTACGGTGATTTGCCTAAAGTCAACTGCTCGGCGGCGGAAATTAATCAGGTATTTCTCAATATTTTAACTAACGCGATCGATGCCTTGGAAACACCTAGTGCCGATGAGGTTTCTAACCCCAAAATTACGATTACTACCAGTTTAGCCGATGGCCAGCGCGTGGCGATCGCGATCGCCGACAATGGACATGGCATGACAGAAACCGTAAAAAATCGCATTTTCGACCCGTTTTTTACCACCAAAAAAGTAGGCAGTGGCAAAGGTTTAGGGCTCTCGATTAGCTATCAAATCGTCGCCGATCATGGAGGCAGACTATCCTGTGACAGTCACCCTGAAAAAGGTAGCACATTTACCGTCATCCTGCCAGTGCAACATCAAACCAAATTGTTCGACGATTTGGTGCCCCACCAAATATCCAGAATTGTCAGCTAATCTCACATCTGACCCCGGCGAGGATGCCGGGGCTACACCAACCAACCATTATTCTCGATTTAAGCCATCTAAAATCGCTTGCTGGCTCACATTGCTGTAAACTTCCCGAAAATACTGCATCAAAGTCGCCGAACCCAGAGAACCGAGGACATCCAGGATAGTTTCGCTGCTCGGTGGAGGGGCGATCACTACTAACCCAGAGTCTAATTGCTGAGCATACTGCCAAAACCGCTCAATTTTAGGGGAAAATTGAGTTTTATGCAAGCGATGGTCATCAGCTTTTTCGGGGGCAGTTTCCCCAGTGCTGTCGTCAGTTTCATTCCCTCGCTGCTCGCGCATCTCCGCAATAATTTGCTGTTTGTTCCGACCGCGCAACTGGAACAGTAAAAAGGGGTCTTCGCTGAATCTATCTCCGAGCAAATAATACACTGCACCGATATGTTTGCAGGGATTAGCCTGGTCAGGACAGCTGCAGCGGGAGTGGATTTCTTGCAAGGTAAAGGGAAATAAGCGCAACCCGTTGGCGGCGAAAACTTCTTCAATATTGGGCGGCATTTCTCCCGCCAGCAACTTGGCAGAAAAAATCGCTCGCTGGGATAAGGTTTCGATGATGTATTGCCAGTCTTCGTCCGTGAAGGCGTCGAGCCACAGGGAGATTTTATATGGTTCCGCTTCTGTACCTTGCACTCTGGCAATGACTTTTTGCTCTTGAAAGTCGATGCTGAGGACGTTGCCCTCCATTGCGTAGCGGCGGGCTCTTTCCAACCGCTTTTTGAAGCGATAGGAGTTGAGCAAGTCTAACCACTGCTGTTCCCACCATTTTTTATCGCTTTCTGTACCGTATGTAGTCATTTTTGCTGCATTTTTATGCGAGGGTGAATCACGGGTGATGACTAGGGCGCTACCAGGGGTTTTCTGGGCAGGGTTCAGGAGAGGCGCCGACAATTCGTCACCAGTCGCCTAGATTTTACCACGGCACGGTGCGAGGGGCAATCTGCCCCAACCGGGCTGGGGATATGCTAAGATTATTCTTCAGGAGCGGGAGTAGCGGCTGAGAATGCACGATCGCCACCATGTCGTTACTGCTGAATAGCCATCTAAATGTAGTATAATAAAATTCATAAATCGCAGTCCCAGGAAGCTGAGATGTTAAGAACTTACAAGGCTTTAATCAGAGGCAGTCACATCGAGTGGCAAGAAGAAGCTCCTAACCTAGAGGATGGGAGTGTGGCAGTACATATTACAATTTTACAGGAAGATTCTATAATCTCTCCCGCGCAAAGACGCCAGAAAATGGTAGAAGCATTGGCCAAGCTAGCGGCGATTAATGCTTTTGCTGATATCGACCCTATGCAATGGCAGCGCCAAGTCCGTCAAGACCGTTCCCTTCCCGATCGAGAATCATAATGCTACTGGACAGTAATATTATTATCTATTCGGCCCGCTCAGAGAATGAAGACCTGCTGGGATATCATCGGCTTGGAGACAATGAACGTTTCTATCTAGAATAATTCTTTCGGAGCGCCACTATGCTAGCGATATCAAATGCCATATTACAACAAGCAGTCATCTTGAGACAACACAGAAGAATGAACCTCGGCGATGCGATTATAGGCGCAACTGCTCTAGTACATAATTTGACCCTTGTTACCCGAAATATAGAGGATTTTCAATGGATACCTCAACTCATCCTACTTAACCCATTTGATAATTGAGTAACTGGTTAATCAATCGGATTTAGTATGGCTGGATTTTCAGCGCAATTTGTGCCAAATGCCCCAGGCAGTTTTTTAATAAACCCAATTGCCACCTAGTTGACCATATTATCCCAGAGAATCCGGAAATCTACTGACTAGCCGTGACAAAATCTTAGCTATTATGACTGGAAGCGTCAGCAGTCAGTTGAGGTAACGCCGATGACCAATCCGCCCACCCCCACCCCTCCCACTAACCCCAATTCTCAGCCCAAGCCCAGTTTAGGCTACCGGTTCGTGGCGTGGGTGAAACGCCCTTCCACTCTTGCTGCTGGCGGCTTGTTGCTGGCTACCGCTACTGGTGGTGGTTACTGGGGCTATTGGTACTGCCGCGAGAACCTGCCACCACTGATTGAAGCACAAGCGAGCAAAATCATCAATCGCCCAGTGAAAATTGGGCCAGTACAGGGGCTATCCTTAACCGGTATCAAGTTCGGTTCCGCATCCATCCCCCCTACCGCCACCGATGCAGACAATATCTCCCTCGCCAGTATAGAAGTAGGTTTTAACCTGTTACCAGTTCTATTCACCCGCACTCTTCCTGTCACCGTCACTTTGGGCGAGTTAGAGGTATATTTAGAGCAAGATAAGCAGGGAAACTGGGTTAACCTAGAACTGCAACTGGAACCGGGCCGCGAACCTCTACCGATAAATTTAGATATCACCATTGCGCTGCCCAAAGCTGATATCCTCCTCTTACCCCAGGGAGAGAAAAATCCGCTCAAGCTGCAATTAGAAACCACCGCTAATTTTCACGATCGAAAGAAAATTCTGGCCTATGATTTGGGGGTAGCAGCGGCTGGCGGCACAGTGAAAGTCAAAGGAGAAACGGCTCTAGAAACGGGAAAAACCCGCGCCACAACTAGGATTAATCAATTATCATTGCCGCCGTTTAGTCCCCTGATTCCGCAGCGCCCCCTCCGCATCCTCCAAGGGGAAATTAATGCCAATTTAGATATCGATTTGCCATCATTTCAGGAAATGCCCTCTCTCCAAGGCACTTTTGGCTTTAAATCCATTCGCTTGGCGGCAAAGGAGCTAACAGGAATTGCCACGGCTAGCGGTTTACTGCGCTTTCAGGGGAAAAAGGTGCTGCTGGAAGAAGTGCAAAGCGGTTTGGGGGAAATTGTCGCCTCGGTGGCGGGTAATGTGGATTTGGACAAGGGTTATAATTTGGGGATTAATGTGGGTCCGTTTGCCTTAGAAAATCTCATCGCCACTTTACCAATGCCAAAGCTGCCGGTAGATGTAACTGGGGAAATGCAGTTAAATTTGCAGGTAAATGGGGCGGTGACGGCACCAGTGGTGACGGGGAATTTAGCCACCAAGAAAATTACCCGTATTGACAGGGTAGAGTTAGGGGAAGTATCGGCAAGTTTTTTTGCCGATATGTCCCAATTTGCCCTGACTTCTTTGTGGGTGTCGCCAGCGACGGGGGGAAAAATTACGGGTTTCGGCGGGGTGCAATTTCCGGCGAAAGATGGTGAGGAAATTAAGTTTGAATTTGATGTGGCGGCGGATATTCCGGTAGATGCGATCGCCTCCCGTTATGGCAAACCCGCCGATATCACCCTGGGCAATATCACAGCTAACGCGACCCTCCGAGGCACCCCCACCAAACCCCAAGCACTTTTACAATACTCACTACCCGCCGCCACCATCCCCACCGTGGGCAAAATTTCCAGCCAAGGGGAAATCGACTTTAGCAATAATAACATCCGCCTGCGCAACACCCGCATCCAAACCAACACCGGCACCCTCACCGCCACCGCTAATGCTAACCTCACAACCAACCTCTGGCAAGCCAACCTATCCGCCAACACCATCAACCTCAACCAAACCCCCTTCCCCCTGCAACTAGATACCGCCAATATCACTGCCACCGGTTCCCTCAAAAACCTCAACCCCAATGCCATTCAAGCCGCAGCAAACCTGCAAATTGGTATTCCTCAAGCCAAGGTTATTGCCAACAGCCAATTAACCGCTGGAAAACTCAACTTATCCGCTCGCCTCAATAACTTATCCTTAAACTCCATCGTCCCCAACTTACCAGTTCCCGCCTTCTTACAGGCACTCAATATCAATGCCAACACCACCACCGACACCCTCACCCGCATCGCCACCAGCGGGAACTATTGGAATTGGGACGGAATCACCGTTAATGCCAATACCAATTTAGCCATCGCCTCGGCAATTGTCAATGCCAACACCGAGTTAAATAATCGGGGTATCCAGTTAGCCGCTACAGTCAATAATTTATCCTTAAGCGGGATAATTTCCGATTTACCCGCCCCCATCTCTATATTAGGCACAGATGTCAACTTCACCGCCTCCCCTGTAGCATTATCCCGGATTGCCACTAATGGCGAATACTGGAATTGGGCAGGAATTCAGGCAGATGTGAATAGCCGTTTAGCCATTGCCTCTGGGATTGTCAATGCTAACACGCGGTTAAACTCTGAAGGCTTAAATTTAGCGGCAAAAGTTGATAATTTAGCCTTAAATCCCATAGTGCCGAATTTACCCGCCCCCATCTCTATATTAGGCACAGATGTCAACTTCACCGCCTCCCCTGTAGCATTATCCCGGATGGCCACTAATGGCGATTACTGGAATTGGGCAGGAATTCAGGCGGATGTGAATAGCCGTTTAGCCATTGCCTCTGGGATTGTCAATGCCAACACGCGGTTAAACTCTGAAGGCTTAAATTTAGCGGCGCAAGTTGATAATTTAGCCTTAAATCCCATAGTGCCGAATTTACCCGCCCCCATCTCTATATTAGGCACAAATGTCAATCTCAGCGCTGCCACTGGGGCATTAGCCCGCATTGTCACCAATGGCGATTACTGGAATTGGCGGGGAATTAATGTGACAGCGGATACTAGGTTAGGGTTAGCTGGTGGGATGGTTGATGCCCAGACACGGTTAAACTCTGGGGGATTAAACTTAGCCGCCAAAGTCGATAATTTATCCTTAACTGGAATAATTCCCAATTTGCCTGCTCCTCTATCTATCTTAGACACAGATGTAAACCTCAGCGCCTCCACTGGGGCATTATCTCGCATTGCTATTAATGGCGATTATTGGAATTGGGCAGGAATTCAGGCGGATGTGAATAGCCGGTTGGCGATCGCGGCTGGGATTGTCAATGCTAACACGCGGTTAAACTCTGGGGGCTTAAATTTAGGGGCGCAAGTGGATAATTTATCATTAAATCAGCTTGTGCCGAATTTACCGGCGGCGGTGTCGGTGGTGAGGACTAATTTTAACCTGAATGCGGCTCCCCAGGCGTTGTCTCGGATTGCTAATGGTGGCAAAATTGAGGATTTCACGGGGATAACGGCGGATGCAGATACCCGGTTGAGACTGGCGGATGGGATAGTGAATGCTAACACCCAGTTAAATAATCGCGGGTTGCAGTTATCCGCCACTGTGGCTGATTTATCCTTATCTGGGATAATTCCTAATTTACCGGCGGCGGTGTCGGTGGTGAGGACTAATTTTAATCTCAATGCGGCTCCCCAGGCGTTGTCGAGAATTGCCAATCATGGCAATATTGAAGATTTCACGGGGATAACGGCGGATGCAGTGGCGAGTTTGGCGGTGGCGAGGGGGAAAGTGCAGACGATCGCCCGCCTCAACCAAAACCAATGGCAAACCACCCTCACCGCCACCGAAATTCTCCTCACCGAATTAAATTTCCCCCTCGCCGACTGGAATATCGACACCAGCGATACCAGCAAATTAACCCTCAACACCCAGGCAAATCTCTCCGGCGATATCAAACCATTACTTAACCCACAGTCACAACCTTTAGCAATTCAAGCCAACGCCATCTCCGTGCAACTAGGAAGGCAATCTCTCGACGCCAGCGGTAATCTCACCATTGCCAATCTCACCACAAACCCCGATATATCGCAACTTAACCTCAATCTCGCTTTAAATTCTCATCTCAATAGCCTACCAGTAATCCTGCCACCAGATATCAACCCCAAGGGAGCCGTTAACTTTAATGGGCGCATCGTCGGCGCCAATTTACTCTCTAATCCCCTCGCCCCCGGTAATTTCCAACTTAACGGGGATTTGCAACTGCGCCAAGTTGCCATCAACCAACTCGCGATCGCCCCCGTGATGGCAGGGCAAATCAACCTAGAACCCGCCAGAGAAATTAGCCTCGACTTGCAGGGAAATCAAGATAAAATCGCCGCCGCTATTGTTCCCTGTACCGAGGCAAAATGCCTATTCCCTTACTTGCCCAGCGGGTTTGACGTGCGACTATTAGAAAATGGCAAAACCCCCATAATTGCCACAGGCAAGCGGCGGGGTGATATCCTGGAAGTAGGATTAGAAAACTTCTCTCTGGCACTGCTAAACATTGCCCCGGCGGTTGATTTTGGCATTCAAGGTGTAGTAGGCGGCGAAGTTTCCACCCAAATAGCCGTGAATTTGTTTGATTTAACCACAACTGGCATGGCTCGCATCGCCAAACCAGCTCTCGGTTATATCGCGGCGGAGGAATTTGCCGTTAACTTCACTTACAATAATGGCATCACGGAAGCGAATCAATCCTATTTGCTCTTGGGCAATAGCCGCTACGATATCCAGGGGCGTTTGGATTTAAATTTCCAAGATTTGCTCACAGGCAAAATCAATATCAATGATATCCCGGCTAGCGCCGTCAGCGGCAAAATTGCCATTTCTCAGGGTTATGTGCAAGATATCTTAGCAGCATTTCGGTGGTACAGTTTCCAAGATTTAGCTAGAGCCGTACAGTCGCCGGTTTATGGTAATGCTGCTGATGTGGTGACATCGCCAGTGGGAATGCCTACAGCACCTTTATCAGAGCAGTTACAGTTATTCGCCAGAGTCACGGCGCAACTGCAAACTTTAGCCGCCGCCAGCCAAGCTCCCGCACCCCCCACCCAAGCCGATGTGCGCGGTGTTTATCGCGGGGAAATCTTGGTGGGTGGCACTTTGGGCAACCCAGATATTGATGTGGCATTAGCTGGGGAAAATTGGCAGTGGTATCCGCAAAAACCCTTGCCATCGGTATCTGGGGATAAATCACCAGAAAATCGGGTGATTAATATCGACAAATTTATCCTCCGCAGCGATATTTCTAATGGTAGCATTACGGTGGAGCCCCTGCGCCTGGAATTGGGCAAAACTTTAATTTATTTTACTGGTAATCTTTCCCCCAATGGGCAAAGCGGCGTTTTCACTCTGGACAATCTTGCCTTGGATACGGTGCGCAACTTTGTGGAAATTCCCATCGATATTCAAGGCAACATCAACGCCAGAGCGGTTCTGGGTGGTAACATGAATCAACCCCAAGCGGTGGGAGAAGTATCTTTTACTGATGCCAAGCTGAATGGGGAGGGTTTAGACCGGTTTTTGGCGGGTTTCCACTTAACCAACTCTCGGTTTAATCTGGCTATGGCACAACCGCAGTTTATGGAAGTATTTGCTAGCGTTCCCGTGCCTCCGGCTCCCGGCGTCAATGAGAATATATTGGTAAATGTGAAGTTGGGCACGGAAGCCTTAGCCCTGTTGGGAGCATTCAGTCAGAAACAGCTAGAATGGCTAGGCGGGGAAGGGGAAGTAACGCTGGCGGCGACGGGAAGATTTGCCGAAACAGGCACAATTACCGATTTAGTGGCTGATGGCAGCATTACTCTAAATGATGCCACGATTCAATCGGCGGCGTTCCCGGACGAACGGCTGAAAGTTAACGGGGAAATGGCGTTTAATCAAGATTTGCTCACTGTAACTAATCTGAAGGCGGAATTTGCCGACAGTCAGCTATCGGTAGCGGGAATTCTGCCATTTTTTACCCCCAGCGGTGCTAATCCCTTGACAATTGCTCTGAATCGGGGTAAGATTAATATCGAAGGGTTGTATAAGGGTGAAATTGGCGGCGAAGTGGTCATCGCGGGGACGGCGATGAGTCCAATTATTGGCGGCGATATTCAGCTCCAAAATGGGCGTTTGTTTGTGCCGCAACAGCGGGGGGCAACTCAACCAGCGCCAATGCCGGTAAATAATGAAGTAGCCATTAATGACCCTCGCCCGATTACTCCGGCAATTACTGCTAATCCGGCTAAGGATATGGCGGTTAATGGGGCTAAGCCTGCTCCTATTTTACCCCAATTTGATAATTTTCGGGTGGTGTTGGGGGATAATTTTAATTTGGATAATTCACCCCTGTTTAAATTTCTCCTCACTGGGGATTTAACGGTGAATGGAGCTTTGGATAATTTGCAACCTGTGGGGAGTATCCGCCTGTTGCGGGGAGAAATTGATACGCTTAGTAGTCAGTTTTTCCTGACTCGCAGCTATGAGCATCGGGTGACGTTTATTCCGGGACGGGGTTTAGACCCAAATATTGATATTAAATTGGGTACGGTGGCGTTTGAGGATACGGGGGTTCGCCGTCCCAACCGCGAGGGTACGGAGGTACGGGATGATTTGTCTTTTTCGCCGCGTCCGCAACAAATTAGTATTACGGTGGGGGTGAAAGGGCAAACTAGCGATTTGCTGGCGGCGGTGTTTAGTGATAATAAACAGCAGATTATTGATTTGGTGGAGTTGTCGAGTATTCCGGGACGCAATGAAAGCGAGATTATTTCTTTGCTGGGCACTCAGTTTTTAGCGACGATTGAGGATTTGCAAAATAAATCGCCTCGGGATTTGTTGGAGTTTGCGGTTAACCGCTATGTGATTGAGCCTTTTTATCGGGATGTGGTGTTTAGAATTGAGGATGTGGTGAGCGATGCGGGCCGAAAGGTGGGTTTTCAGGATTTGCGGGTGTTCCCTCTGGGGCAGGTGGAGGGCATTTATGCTATAGACGATCGCTCGTTTTTCGGCATCTCTTACGATTACTACTTCCGCCAGTTGGAGTTTAAGTATCAAATTCGGTTTTAATTTTTTTTGCCTAGCGGATATTTTCCCGCTTACTGATGGTATCATAGGGACCGTTGACATAGACATGACAGGGTGATGCTTAATTTCATAAATCACTATGTTAAATTACAGCTATGAAATTAACTCGGATTATGGCGGCGATGCTGATTGGCGTGGGCGTGGGGGTAGGTTTTTGCAAGCCCGCCAATGCTCCCCCCCTGGCGGGGAATGCGGATGCGATGAATCAGGAAACGGTATCGGGACTGCAAGAAGTCCTGAAAAATGCCGTGCGATCGCAGGGAATACCGGGAGCGGCGATGTATGTGGAAACCCCCCAGGGGAAGTGGATCGGAGCGGCGGGGGTAAGGAACCTGCTGTGGAAACAGCCGATGCAGGCGGGCGATCGCTTCCGCATTGGCAGCATCACGAAAACTTTCGTTGCTGCCCTAGTTCTGCAACTATATGAAGAGAAAAGACTCGATTTAGACGACCCCATCAGCAAATGGTTGCCTGCCGATATTGCGGCGATCGTGCCCAACAGTGAAGAAATCACGATTCAGCAGCTCCTCAACCACACCAGCGGTCTGCCAGATTACATCGACAGTGATGATTTTTACCCGGACTATGAAGCGGAACCAGAGCATCAGTGGACTGCGGAAGAAGTCATTACCTACATCTATGCTTTAGAGCCTCTCAGCGAACCGGGAGAAGAATTTTACTATGCCAATACTAATTATATAGTATTAGAGTTAATTTTGCAAGCAGTGACGGGAAAAAGTTTGGCAGCCCAACTGCGGCAACGCATCTTTGAACCTCTGGGTTTAAACGATACCTTCACAGAAGAAAAAGAACCAATTCCCGGTGGGTTCGTCTCCGGTTACGATGACTGGGATGGGGACGGCAAGCGGGATGATGTGACCAAACTAGAAAAATGGGGTTTAGGGGATGGTGGCATCATTTCCACCGCCCAAGATTTAGCCACATTTGCTCGCGCCTTATTTGCGGAAGCCAAAGTTATCAAAACTAAAACTCTGGCCCAGATGCTAGATTTCTTTCCTGACGATGAAGGAGGCGGCTACGGTTTAGGCGTCACCCTCACGGAAACTGACTGGGGAGAAGCCTGGGGACATACGGGCAAAACGGGAGGGTTTTTATCTACGATGATATATATTCCCGCCCAAAATGCTACGGTGGTAGTTCTCAGCAATGCGGCTGATAAAGGCGACCCGGATGCGATCG
Source organism: Oscillatoriaceae cyanobacterium M33_DOE_052 (assembly GCA_015296065.1). Taxonomy (GTDB): domain Bacteria; phylum Cyanobacteriota; class Cyanobacteriia; order Cyanobacteriales; family Laspinemataceae; genus Koinonema. The sequence continues at coordinate 17,967 of DVDU01000145.1, forward strand.
CCTATGAGGCTCTAGAATTGGTATTGGGGGAAGTATCCGATAGAAAGCACATTTATCGTCCCAAAAAAATTCGGGTTTATTCTTAACTGGGATTTGAGACAATAAACACGCTTTCTTGACTGTCAGATTGTTGGCGAAACGCATCGCCTCGCCTGCTGTCAGCTAATTGATTGAGAAATTATTAATAAACTGCCCGATGGATGTGAGGTGGTTTATCATATAAATCTACTATCAATTACCCGGTAAACCCTATGCCTCCTAAAGTGCAAACTCCCACAAAGAACAATAACAGCGCCGCTGACGCCCAAACTTTGCCGCTCTTGGGGCGGTCCGTCGAGGAGTTGACGGCGTGGGTGCAGGAGCAGGGACAGCCCGCATATCGGGGGAAGCAGCTCCATAATTGGCTGTATCAGCATGGGGCGCGGAGTTTGGCAGAAATTACGGTATTTCCGCAGCAATGGCGACACACGATGGCGGATTTTCCGGTGGGAAGGTCGGAAATTGCTTATCGCTCTCAGGCGGGGGATGGCACGGTCAAGTATTTGTTGCGGTTGGCGGATGGGATGACTGTGGAAACGGTGGGTATCCCTACGGCGAAGCGGTTAACGGTTTGTGTCAGCTCTCAGGTGGGTTGTCCGATGGCGTGTGATTTCTGCGCTACGGGGAAAGGGGGTTTTGACCGGAATTTGACGGTGAATGAAATTGTGGACCAGGTGCTGACGGTGCAGGAAGATTTCCAGCGGCGGGTGAGCCATATTGTGTTTATGGGGATGGGGGAACCGCTGCTGAATATGACGCATGTGTTGGGGGCGGTGCGGTGTATTAATGAGGATATTGGGATTGGTCAGCGTTGTATTACGGTTTCTACGGTGGGGATACGCGATCGCATCCGTCGCCTCGCTCAGGTCCGGGGGCAATTCACCCTCGCCGTCAGCCTCCACGCCGGAAACCAAACCCTGCGGGAGCGTCTCGTCCCCACAGCGCGGAATTATCCCCTACCAGACTTAATTGCCGAATGTCGGGAATATGTCCAAATCACCGGGCGGCGGCTGACTTTTGAATATATTCTCTTAGCAGGAGTTAACGATAACCTGGAAAATGCCGCTCAACTGGCACAAATGCTGCGCGGTTTCCAATCTCACGTGAACTTAATTCCCTATAATCCGATTAAAGAAGCCCATTATCAGCGTCCCGATCCGGAGCGCGTCCAGGCTTTTGCCGACGCTCTGGAGCAGCGACATATTGCCGTCAGCGTCCGCTACTCTCGCGGTCTCGAGGCGGATGCTGCTTGTGGTCAGCTCCGGGCCGGTGCTAAGTGAAATTTACCTCCAAAATCGATAGGTCATCTTCAAAATTGCCGTTACGGTTAAGCTGGCGCAGTTTCTCTAAGATTTGGTCTAGGTTAGATGCCTGGTGATGGCGAAAACTGGCCAGCAAATCGGCAAAACCCTCTAGAGTCCAGAGGGTGCCATCGGGGAGGTTGATTTCATAAGCGCCATCGCTGAATAAATATAAGGTGCTACCGGGTTGAATTTGGCAACTTTCTTGGATGTATTCGATTTCGGGAAACATCCCGATCGGCATGGCGGGAGTTTTCAGCAACTCCACCCCAGTTGGGGAGATGAGGACAGCGGGGGGATGACCGCCGCAAGCATAGACGAGCTGGCGTGTTTGGCAGTGATAAACTCCGTACCACATGGTGAAATATTTATCTTGGTGGGAGTCCATTTGAAAGCCATCGTTTAAGGCACTCAACACTTGCGCTGGTTGGGAAAAATCGACGCTGGGCAGGGATTTAGAGCGCAACAGATTTAAAACGGAAACTGATGGCAGGGTGGCTCCTAAACCATGTCCGGCTACGTCGAGCAGGTACATGGCGAGGTGTTCCTTGTCCAGCCAGAAGTAATCAAAGCAGTCCCCTCCGAGCTGGCGGGAGGGGATAAAGGTGCTATGGATGCTCACGGGGGAGGTTAGGGGCGGGGGGAGGAGCGATCGCACATACTCCGCCGCCTCCGCCAGTTCCGCTTCCAGTCGCCGGTTGGACGATCGTAAATCTTGATTAAGCTGGTAAATTCTCAAACCCGCTCGCACCCTAGCATTCAGCTCATTAATTTGGATAGGTTTAGAGAGAAACTCATCCGCCCCCGTATCCAAACCCGTCACCCGGTCTTCCGTCGCCCCCCGAGAAGTCAGCAGGATAAAGAAGGTGGTAGATAGCTCCGGATTAGATTTAATTTGCCTGCACACCTCCAACCCGTCCACCAAGGGCATCATCCAATCACAGATAATCAGCCCCGGGCGCAAGCTCAGAGCCTGCTCGATTCCTTCTTTCCCATTTTTCGCCACAGCGATTTCATAACCCTGCTTTTGCAGCGCTCTCATCAGCAGCATCCGAATCGTATCATCATCATCAATCACCAGAATCTTGGTCATGGGGTAGGCAAAGTAAGACACTTAGCTTAGAATTTAGGCAGCGGTTAGCTGGAGCCGTGGCGCGGACAGGAATGCCCGCATCAATCCCGTGGAGCAGGCATCCCTGCCCACATCAAGGTTAGTATATGATTTAAAATCGGGTTTGTCCTTAGTCCTAAGTCCCAAGTCCTAAGTCTGTTGACCAATGACAAATGACCAAGGACGAATGACAAAGGCCAGGTGGTCTATCCCCGCTGATTTACTCCAGCTTTTGCTGGTATGGGTTGCTCGACCCCTCACTCCGGGCAGACACCGACAACCCGATTTTTCCGCCGGTGGACAGGTATATCACCTATTTTAAATCAAAACCCCGGTAAATATTGCGACTTATTTGCGGCTCACTTTTCTGGTAGATTGTACGATCGCCTTTCTCCCGTCCTTGAAAATGCTTACAATATGTCAGAAACCCAGCTCCCGTCCCATCCAACGGTTATGAAAAAAATTATCGGATCTACAGTCGTTTCCCAATTACAAATTCCCCAAAAGGCTCGGCTCCAGGTGACAACCAGCCTCACAGAACTGCCACAAGTTTTATCTTGGTTTGAACACTTTAAGCACTATCCGATTAATCAAGAAACCTGGATGCAGTGCCAACTAGCTCTAGCGGAAGGCTTTACCAATGCGGTGCGGCACGCTCACAGGGGTCAACCCCCCACCCTCCCCATTGAAATTGAAGTATCCCTCTCGGACACAGCTATAGAAATTCGCATTTGGGACTTCGGCCCAGCTTTTGATTTTGATACTATCCTCCAAAACCTGCCTCCCCTCAAAGAGGGTGATGCTGAAGGGGGGCGGGGCCTGCCTCTGCTGAAGAAAATCTCTTCCCGCCTCAGCTACAATCGATATCAGGACGATGCTAACGGGACGCCTGACGGCTTCAGTAATGCTTCCCCCTCCGGCTTTCGGAATTGCCTGTTAATTGTCAAAAACTATGCCGATAACATTTGATTGATATTAAAATCTTAACTTGGTGGTGGTTTCTATTTATTTTCTCCCCATCAGGACAGGTGATGGCCTTGTCCTGTTTGTTCTTCTCACGAAAATTCATCTATTAAAATTAGGCAAATATCAGCAATATTCAGAGGAGCCAGAGGACACGGCGGCTGCCGTGTCCTCTTGGGTTCTCACACCATGTGAGACAAATCCGATGGCTAACGGCGATCGAATAGTCCCGGAGCATAAGCCTCCACCACATTGCCCGTGCGGGAACAAGTAATCATCAAGTAGTCACAAAACGGGCATTGTGTCTGGACTTGGTGGCGGCTGGTTAAATGATACCGCTCGGCGTGGTTGCCGCAGTTAGGGCAGCGAACAGCTTGGATCCTATCCATCTTAAAACCTCCTAATTTTGCGCGATGCTAGTGCGACGCCTGACGGCGTAAGCAGCTCCTGGCGGCAGAGTCATGCACCCTTCCCAAAGCCGCTGGCGCTTTACGTTTCTACACAAAAATTCAAACTTCGAGATAATAAAGCGGAGCCGTAATCTGATTAAATTATTTTTTCATTCTGCCACGTAATCTGGGATTTGTCAAGGGTATTACTAACGGGGATCGATTTTTTACCATGCTCAAACCAGGAAAAATAGAGGCTCTCCCCAGTCAAATCTCCCTCAAATTGGTGCTTTTACCCTCTGAAAGCAAAAGTTAAATATCTTTACATTATAGTCATTTCAGATAGCAATGAGACAACCCTTGAGAGTTGCCCTCTATCCCCCAACCCCTTTCTCCCAAAAAGGGAGAAAGGGGAGCAAGAGGGGGGATGGGTTTTGTCTGTGATTCTCCCCTCTCCCTACCTGGGAGA
>DVDU01000295.1 GCA_015296065.1 Oscillatoriaceae cyanobacterium M33_DOE_052
GTGTAGTGACCCCATAAAATTGGACACTAAAGGGGCAGTTCACTACCAACTTTGGTATTGAAGGCCCATTGAACTTCGAATTCTGCCGGGGTCAGATATTTCAGGGAAGAATGCACTCGCTTGTGCATGTATACATCTTCCAGGAACTGCCCGATCTGGTGGCAGGCGTCATGATAGTCCTGATAATCTGATAGATCAACCTCCTCTTCTTTGATCGTGCGCATTAAGCGTTCAGCGTAGCCATTCTGTGTAGGTTCACCCACTGCAGCCATGCTGATCTGAGCGCCATGCTGCTTGAGCATATCGGTGTAGTCCGTGGCGGCATATTGCACTCCTTGATCCGAATGATGGATCTCAGGCGAACGGTCGATCAAGGCTTTCTGCAATGCGATGAAAGTCAAACTGTGATCCAACGAGCGATCTAAATGCCAGCCGCGGATCGCTCGTGTAAATACGTCCATTATGACGGCCAGATAAACAAACCCGTTGCTCAACCGAACATAGGTGATGTCTGCCGCCCAAACCTGATCCGGACGCTGTACCACCAGCTCCTGCACCAGATTGGGATAGCGCTGGAAGGGATGCTCGCTGTTGGTGGTGCGACGTTTGCGCACCACTTTTTTCGCCTGTAAACCCATAATTTTCATCAGTCGTGCTACTCTCTTGCGATTCACCGTCCACTCTCGCCGTTTCAGCTCCGCAGTCACTCGTCGGTAGCCGTAGCAGGGAAAGTCCTGGCACACCTTGCCGATTGCCACCTTCAAATCCACATCCCGATCAGGGTTTGCTCGATGATAATGACTGCTGCGTGCCACACCCAATACTCGGCAAACGGTGGCTTTGGGATACTCTCCAATCCTCTGGCGACTCAACTCCCGTCTGATCCTTTTACTCGGGGCAAGAGTGTCAAGGCTTTTTTTAGGATCTCGATCTCCAGGCTTTGCTTGCCTGCCAATCGTTCCAATTCCTGGATACGAGTCTGTTGGGGATCGATCTCAGAAGTATCTTCAAACACTTGTGCTGCACCCGCCAGAAACTGGTTTTTCCAGCGCGAGACCAGATCTGGTTTCAGGTTATACTCCCGGCATATCTCTGCCACACTTTTCTTCCCACTGATGAGTTCCATTACTACCTTCGCTTTATAGTCGCCTGTGAAATTCCTTCTTGTTCGTGGCATCTTGCACTCCTTCTTGAACACAGTTTATCTTGTTTTTGTCCTGTGTCCAATTTAAGGGGTGCACTACA
>DVDU01000215.1 GCA_015296065.1 Oscillatoriaceae cyanobacterium M33_DOE_052
TATACTGAACCCCTGGAAAAGTGGACACGTGGCAAGTAGAGAGTTAGGTTAGAGTGAATTTAGGAGGAGAAGGTGAAAAGGAATTGGAGCGCGGAGCAGAAGATAGCCATAGTGTTGCAGGGTTTGAAGGGTGACAGTGCGGTGACCGAGGTCTGCCGGCAGCATGGCATCACCACGGCTTTGTATTATCAGTGGCGGGACAGATTCTTGGAGGGTGGCCAGAGTGCTTTAGCTCACAAGGGGAACAGTTCCGGCAAGCAGCAGGAATTACAGAGCAAGATTAGGGAGCTGGAACGGATTATTGGGAGACTGACGGTTCAGAATGAGATCCTAAAAAAAACCGAGGAGCTGTTAGGCAAGTGAAGAAGGCGGTGGGAAGTCTGGTAGCTTTAGGGTATCAGGTTAAGCTAATCTGTTCTGCTTTGGGAGTCAGCCGGAGTGCCTATTACCGCACCGGGGCTTCTGGCAAAAGTAAGCTGGCCAAAGATCCCCAACTTCTGGATAGAATAATCCAGCTCTGTTCTGCCCATCCCTTCTGGGGTTACCGCAGAATAACTGCCTGGCTTAAGTACCGGGAGAATCTGAGAGTCAATCACAAGAGAGTCTACGGCTTGATGAGAAAGCACCATCTGAGTGTTCCCAGAAAGCTCTACCAAGCCAAGAGGAAGCCGGATACCAGAAAGCCGGTGCCTACCTGTGCCAATCAGTGGTGGGGGATAGATATGACCAAGTTCATGGTGGGGGGTTTAGGCTGGGTGTATTTGACCGTGGTGGAAGACTGGTATACCAGGAAGATTTTGGGTTATCAGGTGGGGACCAGAACTAAGAGTTCAGACTGGCGTAAAGCCTTAGAGTCTGCGGTTGGCTGTGCTTTTCCTTCCGAGAGCAGAGACCACAACCTTCATCTGATGTCAGACAACGGCTCTCAGCCCACCAGTGTTAGCTTCATGCGGGCCTGTTCGGTTTTAGGGATCGAGCAGGCTTTTACGGCTTACAACAACCCTAAAGGGAATGCCAACACCGAAAGACTAATCCGGACCATCAAGGAGGAACTGGTCTGGGTCAATGAGTTTAAAAGCTTAGAGGAGGTGGAGACTAAACTGAAGCAGTGGGTAGAAGATTATAATCGCAACTACCCGCACTCGGCTTTGGGTTACAGAAGTCCAGAGGAGTTTCAGGCCCAAAACCGCATAGAAAAAGCAGCTTAAATGTGTCTTGACAAATGGGGTTCACTACAA
>DVDU01000072.1 GCA_015296065.1 Oscillatoriaceae cyanobacterium M33_DOE_052
ATAAGCACCGCATTTAGGCGGAGCTTTTCTGGCGCTTGTCCACAAGTGAAGACAAGGCAGTGCCTTCCTCTCAACCACTAATTTATCCTTTGGTTGAGGGATTGTCAAGATGTGTAAATGGATTTTTTGTGCAATTTTTAGAATTTTTTTACCTTTGAGGATCAAATTTATTTGGTAGTAGCACGGCATCTTCAACGTTGATCTAGAAACCGAGAGCTTAAGAAAGCGCTGAGGCAAGTCCCGTGCCCTCATTTGACGGGATGATGATATTGCCCCACCACATAAATTGCTGGGGCACGGCGTCATTAAGATTCGTCGTTTCACCGAGGGGTTGATGATGCTGTGCTACTGCATGAATGAAATTTTAAATAATTTTTGCGTACAATTAAATTTGTTAAAAGCACGTCAATCTTCAACAAGCAGTTTATGATCCTGTGTCACTAGCCAAATAAAATATTCAAAAATTTTATATTTATATGAAATCAAACTTGTTAAGGGCACGGCACTATTAATATTTGTCGTTTCACCGAGGGGTTGTTGATGCCGTGCCCCTACAATAATGATTATATGGTGATTGGTCAATTACAACCAATTACCCACCAGAACGAAGGCCGACCAAAAGTAAGGATGGGCAAATTCTGGCTCTTGTAAAACTGCGGCTTGGGCACGGCGGAGGGCTTCGGCTTTGGTGATTTCGGTGTTGGCTAATTCTTCATAGAATTTGGTCATTAGTAGGGAGGTGGCGGCGTCGCTGACGTACCAGAGGGACGCTAGGGTGCTGCGGGCTCCGGCGCGGACGGCGACTCCGGCTAAACCGAGGGCGGCTCTGTCATCACCGCTGGCGGTTTTGCAGGCGCTGAGGACGAGTAGCTCGATCGGTTTTGTCTGGCGGTTGTCGCTGCGTAGGAGGCTGTCGAGTTCGTTGGCATTAATTCGGCTATCCCAGGTAAGTACAAAAGTGTCTTCGGCGTAGGAGCTGAATTCGCCGTGGGTGGCGAGGTGAACTACGGGGAAAGGATAGGAATTGACTGCGGCTTTAAAGCTGGCATTGGTAAAATCGGCATTGAGGAGGACGTTAGTAGGAGCTTGAGCTTGGATGCGCTTTAGTTCGGCTTCGACACCGGGGAGGGGTGAGAAGTCTTGGCGGGCTTCGGTGAGTCCAGCGGCGAGGATTTGTAGTTTTTCGCGGGCGAGGGGTTTGGGGTCGAGGAGCTGTAGTCCTGGTGTGAGGGCGACGCTGTATTTTTGGGCTAAATATTGTTTGCCGTCGTAAAGACCAATCAGGGGTATATTACGGAAGCCTCCATCGGGGACGAAAACGAGGGTTTCGATGCCGCTGGCGGCGAGTTCGGTTTCTATGGGTCGAATTAACCAGTCATAGACTTTTTGGGAGGGGTTGGTAAAGTTTTTGACGGAAAATTGCAGCCGGGGAATGATGATGGCGTCCTGCATGTCCTTGAGGGTATTATCGATTTCTGCTTTGGGTAGGGTTGTGGTGTAGTGGCGCAGGGGTTGACCGGGGAAGGCGGCGATAACTTCTAGGCGGTCTTGTAAAATAATGGGATAGAAAACGGCGGCATTTTTATCTACTTGGTCGATTTGGGCTGGTTTGGCATCTAAACAAGCGTCACGGAAAAAGTTATCGAGTTCGGCTAGTTGCAGTAGTTCGATCGCGCTGCGAGCTTGTTTGAGTTCTTTTTGGCTGATTTCGGCTCCTGGTTGCAGCAAGATGCTGACGAGTTCCCGATAGATGGGTTCGACGCTTTCGCGGAAAGAAAATTGCACGTCGGAGCTGATGGCTACTAGGTCACTGCGCAGAGATTGCAGGGTTTCTACGGCTTGGCTATAAGCGATGATGGCATCTTGTCTTTTCCCTTGCACTTGCAGAATTCTGCCTAATTGCCATTGCCACTGGTAGGTAATATCGGGAGCGCCCAAGGCTTGCGCCTGAATTAGGGCTGTGGAGGTGAGCTGTTGGGCTTCTTGCCACTGCTGCAGCTGTTCATAAAGTCCACCTAAACTACCTGTAGCGTAGGCTTCGGCGCGTTTGTCGTTAATAGTTTGAGCCTGTTTTATGGCGGTGGCAAGCTGTTGAGCTGCTTCTTGTGCAATTGAGGCTGGGGTTTCTGTTTTTCCTTGACTTTTGCTCAATTCTATGATATGTTTTGCCAAGTTAATCTTGGCGTAAATGGTGGCACGACTGGGGGACAATACTTGTAATTGTGCTTTGATTTGGTTGGTTAATTCGCTTGGGGATATCTTGGCTTTGATGGCTTCTATATCTGTGGCAGCTATCTGGCGGTTGGCGGCTAGTTTATCTAAGTCTGCCAATAGACTAAGCTGATTGAGGAGGGCTTCTACTCTGGTGATGTGGGCATTAAGGATGGGCTCACTGTTAGCAGCGCGTTGATAGAAATCTAGGGCGGTGGTAAAGTTTTGTTGTAATCTTTTGGTGTTGCCATAGCTCAGGTAGGCGGCGGCAATAGCTTCGGGGATTTGCAGTCTTTTGGCGATGATAACTGCTGTGTTCAAAGCTGTTTCTGATTCGGTTAAATTGCCGACGGCGCGGTAGGCATCGCCGAGGCTTTGCTGTGCTTTGGCTTTGACTATGGTATCGGGTTGGTCTTTTAAGCTGTTGGTAACGTCGGTGAGGGTTTTAATGGCTAACCGATACAAACCAAGTGACTGCATGGCTTGGGCTTGGTTGAGATGACTGCGTGCCATCCCGGTGGTGTCGCTGATGTTTTCATAGCTAATGGCGGCTTGTTTCCAGGTTTCTAGGGCGTTTTCTGGCTGTCCTAATGCTAGTTGCAGTTGTCCTTGGCTTTCCCAAGCTAGTGCGAGTAAGCGGGTTTTTTCGCTGGTGTTGGGTAGTTGTTGCAGGAGTTCTAAACTTTGGTCAATGGCAGTTCCGGCGGTTTCTAGTTGCCCTAATGATTGGTAGGCGAGGGAGAGGTTGCGCAGGGCGGTGGCGCGTCCGGCGATGTTGCCGTTATTTTGGTAATCGGCGGTTAATTGTTGCAGGATGTTGATGGCTTGTTGATATTGTCCTTGTTCATATAATGTTTGGGCTTGTTGTTCTTTTGCGCCTATTTGGGCGATGTTGGGGTTGGGAGTGTTGGCGAAGGTGTGGCCGTTTCCCGACAGGGTGCTAAGGCTGAGGATTAATAAACTTAAAGGTAATGTTTTTTTCATGGGTTGTTTTTCTTTGGTTTTTGGTTTTTGGTGATTGGTCAAAAGTCCTGGGAGTTATATCGAGTCAGGGCGAAGCATCCGCGAAGTAGTTCCTACATTTGACCTGGAGATCTGGGCGCGGATGCTTTGCCCCTACAGACAGACCAATGTCTAAGAACTATGGTGCCATCTGGGGCTACTGTCCAGCCGTTGGCTTCGACGATCGGGGGTTGATGGTTTGGTGGGGGGTTGTGGCTGCTGTCCTGGGAGGGGGTGGCCCAGGTGAGGGTGGTGGCTGTGGGGGTGAGGGGTTGAGTGGGACTGGGGGGAATGCCGCCGCGTCCGGTGATGAAGAAGCTGCTACCGCTGGTATCTTGGCATTGGTTGGTGATGAGGTTGTCGATGTTGGTAATGTCGGGGGTGGGGATGTCGGGGGGTTGTACTTGATTGTATCCTTCTATGGTTAATTCTCCCACGGCGTTGATGGTACTGTCGGGGGATTTTAATAGGACTAATTCTTTGCCGGGAAGGGTGTTGATGGTGATGTTGCTGCCGCCTTGGGGGTCAACGGCGCTGGTGGTGATGTTGCTGTTTTCTAGGAGGAGGAGGGTTTCGGCGTTGATGTTGATGTTGCCTTCGGTGGTGATGTTGCCGGTTTGGCTACCGGCGGCGGTGATGTTGCTTTGTTGACGGATGCGGATGTCGGTGGCTTGCAGGGTGATGTTGCCGCCTTTGCCAGTGGCAGATTCGGCGCTCACGGTGCTATTACCTTCTAGGTGCAGATTTTGGGCGGTGATGTGGATGTTGCCGGGAATGCCGCTGCTCGAACCGCTGACGGTGATGTTGCCTTGATTTTGCACTCGGATGTTGCTGCTGCTGATGTTAATGTCTCCGGCGCTGCCTTGTCCGGTGGTTCTGGCTTCGACTAAGGCGCGATCGTGTACTGTAAACCGTCCAGTTTCGACGGCAATACTCCCCGCAGCACCTCTACCACCGGTAACGGCGCTCAAGGTGCTGCTAAACCTGCCATCAGGTGTGGTGCCAACTACTTCCACCCCTTCAGTAGCCACAATGCGCACGATACCACCTTCGCCGTCGGTGTCGGGACGGGTAAAAGCGCCTATGGCTCCCCCATCGCGCACTGCTACCCGCTGGGTTTCCACAGTCACATTACCCGCATCGCCAGAGCCGAAAGTCCCGGCGGATAAGTGACTGACTAGCTCGCCATCTGCGGAAACGCCGCTGACTTCTACGGACTCGGAGACGCGCAGGGTAATAGTCCCCCCATTGCCAGCGCCCAATGTCTGCACTCCCACTCTCGCACCATCGCGAGCCACAAACTGCCTGGTTTCCACGGTCACAGTGCCGCCGCTACCTGGTCCGACGAGAGAGGAAGCGTCCAATACTTCCGCCAAAGCGGTAAAACCTCGATTTGGGGCATCGCGCAATTCTACTGCTTCCGAGGCGCGAATGGTGATATTTCCGGCTGTCCCGGCTGCCAAACTGTTGGCATGAACCCAACTACCACCAGTAATAGTTAAGTTGCCAGTTTCTACCATCACCTCCCCTGCAGTGGCGGCGCCAAAAGTCTGAACGCCAATGGTACTGGCGGTGTTGATTTCTACGGCTTCGGAGGCAAATAAGGTGACTGTGCCTCCGGGGAGGGTGCCGAAAGTGTCGGCTCTGACTTGGGAGCGATCGCTAATGGCAAGGCGGCGCCCGGAAATCTCAATCCTCCCGCCACCAATGCCGCTAGTAATTAACGCCGAATTCCCGGATATTTTCACATCATTATATAATGTATCGCCGCCCCCAAAACTATGATTTCCTAAAGATATTTCCCCACTGGTAATTGCCTGCAATTGAATGTTTCCCTGGGGGGCTGCCAGCACGGCTCCATCCAAATCGAGAAAACCGCCGAATAAACCTATAGTTTTCCCATTTAATACCCGCAAACCTACATCTGATGCCAGTGCCATTTGTTGCGAAGTTATTTCTCTATTCGCTAAATCAATAAATGTGGAAATCGCTGGCTCGGTAAAAAAATTGACTCCTGAATCTGTCACCTGGATTCCACCGCCAGAACCAAACTGCAACCCGATGGGAACGTTAATTGTTAACAGAGGGTTGCTGGCGGCGGGATTTTCGGTGCTAAAAATCTGTCCATCATTAAATATCACAGTGTTGGCGGTAGTGGCGAAGAAAGAGCCCCCGACATTTAAGCTGGCATTAGCACCAAATATAATGCCATTGGGGTTGATTAAATATAAATTGGCACTGCCGTTACTTTCAATTAAACCATCAATGTTAGAAATAGAATTACCGGTGATGCGAGCAAAAATATTGGCAATCGATGCAGAATTGTGAAAATGGGCTGTGCTACCAGTAGGCAGGGAAAATTCCTGGAAACTGTGAAATAGATTACCTCCCGCCGTTGTTCCCCCAGTGATTTGTAAATTATTGCCATCTTGGGTGACAATAGAATTTATCGGGAGGGTGGCATCGGGGATAATTTGCGCGCTTACAGTTGCCGGGGCTGTCACGCCACTGGTGGCAATAATTAGGGTTATGATTGTCCCTGGTGTCGAATGTTTCATATGTTTTGATTTTTTTGTGATTGGTCATTTGTCCTTTGTCATTGGTGATTGGTGATTGGTCATTTGTCCTTTGTCCTTTGCAAGGGACAAGCGGACTTGCGGACAAGGGACTAATGACAAGTCGGATGTGTGAAGCCACTGTTTGGGGTAGCAGTTTCTGCAGTGGCGGTGAGGATGACAATGCCATCTTTATCCACTGTCCACCCTTGGGCTTCTACTATTATGTCTCTAGAAGCGCGATTTTGGGGCAGGTGACTTTCTTTTGTGTCATTACCACTGCCAGAGGAAGGGGATATATTTGCCCATTCTACCGCCACGGTATTACTGTTGAGAGTTTCGGCGGGATTGGGGGGCAAACCCCCTCGACCAGTGATGATGAAGGAACTGCCCCGATCGGCAATGCGACATAAATCCCGATCGACTAATCCCGTCACATCTAAGAAATTTTTAGGTAAATCTACCAAACCACTGGTATTAATTTCCGGGGAGTTGATGGTAATGTCACCGCTTAATTGGGGATTTTCCTGGGAAAAAGCCGTAATATCACTATTAGGAGTGAGTTGTTGCCGGTTTTCTAGGCCAAAAATGCCCAGAGAATCGATTTTAATCACGCCTCCCGACCCCTCATAAGCATTAGCGGTGATGTCGCCGTTGTCGTTACCCACCAGAAATCGGGAATTTATCCCAATATTACCACCATTACCGGGGGCATTTTCAGTGCCTGCATTGGTACTGATGACGCTATTTTGCCCAATCTGCAATAAATCAGTAATCTTGAGATTAATATTACCACCATTGCCAGAAGCTGTATTCGCTTCAATTTTAGCTTGCTCTTCCAGGCGGATAGCTCCAGCTTGTAACTGAATTTCTCCCGCAGTCCCAAAGAGAGAATTGGCACTACTGGTAATGCGGCTGTTATGGCGAGTGGAAATGATATTTTCGGCATTAACGCTGATGTTACCAGCTCTTCCTCCCCCGCTGGTGCTGGTTTGGAGTCCAGAGCGATCGGTCAACTGCACTGCTGCCGCCTCAATGGTAATATTACCACCATTTCCCGATGCTGCCTCTGTCGCCACATCACTGAAAATAAAGCTCTCATTTCCCAGAAAAACACTGTTCGCTACCTGCAACCGCACTTCTCCCGCATTCCCCACACCAAAAGTTCCCGCATCCAAAGCTGAACCATCGCGCAACTGCACCTCAGACGCTTTGACAAAAATTAGTCCCCCATTACCTGTAGCTTCGCGATTAACCGTATTTAAAATCAAACTGCGATTTAATGACACTAGCCCGCTCACATCTATTAATACTGTCCCCGCATTCCCCGCTCCCAATGTCTCCGCCTCGAGGGTCGAGCCATCTGCTAATTGGAGTTGTCTGGCTGTGATTTCAATCGTACCGCCATTTCCTGTAGAGCCAGACTTTACTAAGCTGAATATAGACACCCGATCGCTCAAGTTAACTTCATCTTGAGCATTAATAGTGACATTCCCAGCATTACCGATGCCCGCTGTGCTAGTTTCTAACACAGCACCATTAGTGATAGCAAGGGAGCGGGCATTAATCGTGATATCACCGCTACCAGTTCCCGTGGGGGATATAGATTGAGCCAGGAGAGCGGTTTGTGCCCGGATGCGATCGGCCAAAAAATCAACCGCTGTCACCGCTTGTTCCGTAGTCAAGCCGCTATCGATAAAACCATTAATCACCTGCTCGCGGCTGGAGTTAAACTGCTCTGGACTGCTAAATAATGGAGCCAGGTTATTATTGTCAAATATTTGCTCTACTTGCTGCGATAACCGCGCTTCTTCTAATCCCACTTCTCTAAAAGTATCTGCCACTACCTGCTGCTGCTCTTGCAAATTAAATGCGCCAGAAATTGTCACATCTCCAGTAGCATTAATCAGAATCCTTCCTGCTAAACCAGTAGATTCTGCAGTGGTGAGGATTTGGCTGCCACCGCTGATGGCCAAATCACCAGTTTCTAGCTGGACATCTCCCCCACGAAAAGCATTGGCACTGCGAGCGCTTAACACCGAATTATCGCTAATTATTACTGAATTTCCTTCGAGGATAATATTTCCTCCTTCCCCCACTGCTCCTGGGGTGGCATCGCTGAGTAAGCGACTATTACTGCTAATGTTAATTCGCCCAACACTGCCCAAAACAATGCCCCCGGCTTTGCCATTCCGGCCACTAGATGCTACCAAATTAGCCCGCCTAATATCGATGGCCTGTTGAGATACTATAGCAATCAAACCCGAATTAATCGGCACATCGATCGGCGCTTGGCTTTCTACATTATCTGTAGTAATTTGAGACCCATCTATAATCACATTTTTTAATTGAATTGGCAACTCACTGAGTTCATCTATGCTATCCTTGGTTAAATCATCAAATTGGTCAATACCAATTAAAATCTGGCCATCTCTGCCTTTGCCAGCCAAACTACTCGAGCGAATTTCTACTGTGTCAATGGCGCTGATTATAATATCTCCGGCTTCTGTAGCTACTGCGTTATTAGTAGTTAACCTAGAACCTGATATCAAAACTGAACGCGGACGAAAAAAATTTGTTACCTCGGCATCATCGGGAAACCCACCAATAAAAATGCGTCCAAAATATCCGTTACTGGAAACATCTGTATTATCCGCAATCTCCACCCTATCTGTGGCATTAATGATAATATCTCCTGCCAAACCACTGCCCGAATTAGAGGCGTTGACTTGGCTGCCTTTCAGCAAAATTGCTCCGGCATTAGCAGTAATCAAAATATCGCTGAAATCCCCATTTTCATGCTCATTATTACTGTTGCTAACGCTCTCTAAGGTGCTATCGGAGATAGTTACCCCCGCTCCCGCCAACACCGAGATATTACCCGCCACACCAGCATTAGTCCCGCTATTGCCCCCAGCCGATCGTACCAGGGAATTATCCCCAATAGAAATCGTCCCCGCAGCTAGTGTAATATCCCTCCCTTCTAGACGGGCTCCCCCCGTCACCGCAATATCCCCACTCCTCACCACTCCTTCAGAATTGGCATCAAGATTAATTGCCAAAATTGGTTCGGCGAACCCTGCTAGATCCAATCTTCCCCCAAGAGCCCGCAATATCCCCCCCTCAACCGTAACATTACCACCAAACAGCCCCAGATTTTTTCCCTCTGGCACCGCCAGAGTTGCCCCCTCCACCCCGACCCCACCAGCATTTGTCCCATATTGCAAACCCGTAGGGACATTTATCGTCAGTAAAGGGGCTGTGTCTGTAGTGGGAATACCGAATAGCGTCCCATCATTAAACACCACACTTTGGGCGGTAGTCGCCAGAAAGGAGCCACCGATATTTAATTGTGCATTAGCACCAAATATAATCCCATTGGGGTTGAGCAGATATAAATTGGCGCTAGCGTTGGTTTTAATTATCCCGTCAATGTGAGAAATAGAATTGCCAGTGATGCGGGAAAAGATATTGGCAATTGCCGCCCCATTATTAAAATAGACTTCGCCACCGGTAGGTAGGGAAAATTCTTGGAAACTGTGAAACAGGTTGGCTCCCGCCGTCGTCCCCCCAGTGATTTGAAAATTATTGCCATCTTGGGTGACAATCGAGTTAACCGGGAGACTGGCATCAGGGATAATCTGAGCTAGGGCAAAAGAGGCAGGAGTGAGAATCGCCATCAGAGCGGCTATTGGGGGGGCAATGTAATTGGTCATTGGTTATTAGTCCTTTGTCCTTTGTCCTTTGTCCTTTGTCTAGTGACAATTAATAATTGATAATTGATAATTGATAATTATTATAGCAGATTTCAGAGCCGTGAAGTACAGTTCTTAGCACCTCTCCCACGTAGGGAGAGGGGTATGGGGTGAGGGCTGTACCTTATGGATATGAGCAACGCTATAATTGTCAATTATCAATTGTCAATTGTCAATTATAAATTCAAATTACCAAGGATAAATTACAAATTAACCGCCATCAATGAAAAATCAAACTCTTGTTGGCGCTTCACCCAACCGCGAAAACCGTCTTTCACCGCATCAGGAAGATAGCCATAGTCATAATTATATAGCCACATTTTGTGACGAATATTATCGGGCAACTTTAATAAATCGTCATAATGGGCATGAATCCCGCTTTTTCTCTCGGATGTCTCGCAGTCTTGAAATATTATATTTGCCTGGTTGTAAGCAGGGATTAAATTATCCACACCGAGGCTATCTAAAGTTAGTAAAACTTTGGTGCCTTGCACATCAAAAAATAATCCATAACTAGGCATTACATAATAATTTGTATTGATTGAAACAGTTTTGACTAAACTAATGTTTAGTCCTTGCCATTCAAAATAATTTCCATCATGTCCAATTTTGGTAATTTCAAAAAATGTGTCTATATCGGTTATATCTCCTTCCACATACCGCAGTCCGCCAGATAAACTTTTTGGCCACAGATCTACCGCAATATCTTTACTGAGATATACTTTTGGTTTATTACATCTAGGGTCAAATTTTGTGGCAAAAGCGATATATTCTAAGCCACCTACTTTATCTGAGTGCAAGTTGCTGATGTAAATATCGGTAATATTCAAATAAGAAAGTCCTAAATCATAAAGGGAAAATCTGATGTCAGAGCCGCAATCTATCAATAGTTTGCTGTCATTATCGCTGACTAATAGCATATTGGATTGATAGTTGTCTGGCGCCACTGTCATGGCGGAAGTAGAACCCAAAAATATTAATTTCGTCATTGGTCATTTGTCCTTGGTCACTTGTCATTTGTCCTTGGTCACTTGTCATTTGTCCTTGGTCACTTGTCCTTGGTCTCGTTAGGAATGACCAAGGACAAGTGACTAATGACCAATGACTAATGACTAATGGATTTGTACAGCTCATCGAGCATTTTCGCTACCACCGGTGGTTTGGCGGTGAACCGGATGTAAAACTTACCCGGTGCTGCCTCTTTTTCCATCACTTTGGCATAGACATCTTCCCCAGATATGGCGCCATCGTTCGGGATCAAGAGATTTAACTTGATGTTGGTGAGGGGGGGTGGCATAAATTCCCCTTCGCCGTTATCAATGGCGGCTAGTTCGGCGCCTCTGGCGGAAAGCTGGATGAGATTGGCCTTTAAATCGGCATCACCCACATGCTTACCATCCAATAGGGCGTATTTGAGGAGGATGGCTTCTGGGACTTGGGCGAATACTTCTTCTTCTTTTTTCAAGAAGAGGTTGTATTTGCCGGTGACACCCCCCACGTCGTAGATGGTGATGGGTTCTTTGACGCCTTTGGGCTGGACTTGCTTTTCTGCCTCGATTTTGACTATGGACCCCGCCTCTTTCAATGTGGATTCTGTAATCAGAATTTGACCGCCGGTGGTGTAGCCCTCAATGCGGTAAGTGAGGTTGACTTGACTACCCACGATACCGTATTTGGTGCGTTTTTCTGAGCCGATGTTGCCCACCACCACTTCGCCGGTGTTGATACCGATGCCCATTTCTAATGGTGGTAGTCCCCATTCTTCCATCTGTTTGTTTACTGGTGCCATTGCCAACTGCATGGCGACGGCGCAGGCAACGGCTCTTTCGGCGTCGTCGGGTCTTTTGGTGGGGGCGCCGAAGAGGACGAGAATGCCGTCTCCCATGAATTCGTCAATGGTGCCATTATACGTGGTGATGGCGTCGGCCATGTATTCCAGGTAATGGTTGACGACTTTAATCACTTCTTCGGGGGGCAGGCGTTCGGAGGTGGCGGTGAAGCCGCGTAAATCGGAGGTGAGGATAGTAATTGACCGTCTTTCGCCGCCGAGTTTGGCGCCTTCGGGGTTTTCTAGCAAGTTGGCGACGACTTCATCGGTGAGGTAGCGTCCGAAGGTTTTGCGGATGTCGCCTGCGGTACGGGCGATGTAGGCGGTGATGGTGGTGACGGAGCCTGCTAATGCCAGGATGGGGGGGACTAGGGGGATCCACCAGCCGCCCAAAAAGGCTATGTAAGCAGTGCCGATAATGATCCCACCGGCGATAATGGGGGCGCCCAATTTTTGCAGGAGGGCATATTTGCCGTGATTGGCATAGCGCCATTTCCAGGTCATAATGGCACCGACGGCAGACCAAAGTAAAATCCACATCCACTCGGCGGGTTCTGACCAGCTTTTGATTAAGGGCCGATCGTCCAACACGGCTCCGAGGATTTGGCTGACGAGGTTGGCGTGAACTTCTACCCCAGCCGTGGGTTTGGAGAAGGTAATCAGGCTGCTGCTGTAGGGGGTGAAGAACATATCTTTAAAGCTCTCCCCGACTTTGCCAATCAAGATAACGCGGTCTTTGGCCCAGTCTGGAGGGACGCGCTGTTTGACGATATCCATCATGGAGACTGTCTCAAAGTGCTGGCTTGGTCCGCGATAGTTGAGCAAGATTTGGTAGCCGCCTCTGTCTGCGCGGATGTAGCCGCCATCGTCGGGTTCAAAGCGAAATAACTCGGTGTCGTTGAAGTACAGCTTACCTTTATTATCTTCTCTGTCCCCGAATTTGTAGTTAATCCCTTCGGCTTGGAGGTACAGAATGGCGGTGGCGAGACTGAGACTGGGCAAAATGTTGTTATCATTATCCGCTACCATGACTAAGCCGCGCCGTACTCTTTGGTCGGCATCGACGAGCATATCGTTGGCACCCACTTGTCCTTTGGCTTTGAGGGTGGGGTTAGCGGCTACGGTGTCGCGTCCGGCTTCCCCTACGACCTTTTGGATGCCAATGATTTGGGGGGTGGTGGCAAATACTCTGTCTAAATCTTTGGCGCCTGGTTCTGTGGGCAAATCCTTATATACGTCAAGACCTACTGCTCTTGCTCCCATTGCTGCCAGTTTCGAGAGCAAGTCAGCGTAAATGCCATCGGGGATGATGGCTTGTCCGATTTCATGTACATCATCTTCGTTGATGCCGACGATCGCAATCCGATTGTCCGGTGGTTCCAGGGGGCGCAGGTTAAAAAACAGGTCATAACTGCCCCATTCCCAAGCCTGTAAGATTCCCGCGAAGCGCAACAGGATGACTAAACCGGCGATCGAGGGGGTTGTCACCCAGACCCCGCGCCATTCCCACATTGTTTTTTTTAATTTTTTCCACATAAAACCGCACCCAGCTCCTTTGGCTAAATGCCCGATTATCTATTTAGCGATTATAGTTCTTGGTGGCAGCAAGGCATCAGTCCTTTTCCTGGCAGCTAGGGAGAAAAAACACCACAAAGACCCAGAGGACACAGATTCCTCCGTGCCCTCTGGGTCTGAAATCAACTAGATTTTTGCCCGCTTGTGGATGGTGAGATTTAACCTAGTAGCATTTCTGGGTTATTCCCGCCATTAATTGCCGGAATCATAAGGCTCTACTTGGGGCTCCAGTACGGGGGAAGTAGAGATCGTTTCGATCGCCGAAATCGCTTCCGCCTGCTGTGGCTGCTGCATCTCATCCACCTTCAGGGCTGACCGCAAGGCTGACTGCACTAGCTGTTGCCATTGTTGAGGATATTGAGCGCTAACCCCTGCTAGGCTAGAAACGGTTTCTTGCCAAATCCCTGCTTGGGCATAAGCCGCTGCTGTTTCTACCGGGGTGCTGGCGGCTGCCAGAGCAGTTTCTAGCTGCGGCGTCTTATCGACGATCGCCACTTTGCCCACCACAAACTTATCGCTGGCGCGATCGCCCGGGTCGCACACCAGAGCCAACTGCCACTCATACTCTTGGCCCACTTCCAGCTTGGCTGATTCAGGAATCGTGACTTTCACAATCCCCGGTTTACCCGGTAGCGCCAACTCAGCCGCATAGAGTTCGTTTTTCTCCTCATCTACCAGCACTAATTCCGCAGTTTTCGCCACCGTTTGGGGTACATACCAAAATAAATTCGGCGTTGGGCTCGTGCTTCTGCCAATATTATTTGGTAGAGGCATCAGAGCCTGTAACTGCCCACCAGTGGTGCAAGCGCCACCGGCGCGGGTGCCCCCGCCCACAGAACTGGCTGGCCGTCCGATGTCTCCGGCTGGGGCATTAAAGTTAATTTGTGCCCGCACAGCGTTCACCGAAGTGAGGACAACCATTGGCGAAAGGATGAAGGCAAGGGCGCTCATAGAGGGAAAAAGTTTTGGCCAACCCATGATTGCGATATACCTCTTGAAGGATGTAGTTGTGGGAGCTAAGCGGAAATAATCTTGATTTTGATTGCTGGGGCTATGGTGCCTTTTTTGCTGGCACCGGGGTTTTGTCCCCGGACATAGCCCCTAGCTAAATGAGACTAATTTGCCGCTGTTAGTTCCACCAGTGGGGAAGTAGCGATCGCCTCCGTAATCTGCTCCAACCACTGCGCCAGTTCTTCTGGTGACAGCTTTTGATTCAACCGGGCTTCATTTTCCCGCGCCAAATGCTGCTGCATCACTGGTTTCAAAACTTTTTCCACCAGATCAGTCCATTCCGTCTGACGTTCTTGCCGCATTTCGATAATGGCGCCGAGAGTTTCCTGCCAAATCCCCGCACTCGCATAGGCTTCTGCCTGTTTTAGCGTGTCAGTTCCCGCCGCTTCCAGAGCTTTTTGCAAGTTTTCATCTGGAGTCACCGTTACCAACTTGCCCCGATCCCATTCATCGGTGCTGCGGTCTTCTGGATCGCAAACCAGGGACATCTGCCACTTGTACTCTTTCCCCATTTCTAGCATGGCCGTCGCTGGAATCGTGATTTTCACCAATCCCCCAGCGGCAGGTACTTGCAGCTCTTCTTCCAGGTATAATTCGTTACCTTCCTCGTCTGTCACCACGAACTCACCATATTTAGCCGTGTTTTTCGGCACGTACCAATACATCGTGGGTGTTTGGGATGTAGTTCTGCCAATATTGTTGTGCAGAGGCATTAGGGCTCGCAGCTCTCCCATCGGGTTGCTCGCAGTGCAACTGCCACCCCGAGTCCCGCCGCCCATAGAACTGGCCGGTCTGCCTACGTCCCCTGATGGTGCGCTAAAGTCCAACCCCAGGGCACCTTCCGGCACCACCAATCCCGAACCGATTACCAGCGCAGGGGATAGCAGCACCCCCACGATTTTTTTCCACTGGATCGACTTTTTCCAACCCATGAGTAGCATTCCTCCATTAAGTATATTTCCCTTTTCCCGACGAGGAAACCTCAGATTCAGACTAGGGATGTAGATAATTTTGATTTGGCTGATTACAGGTATATTATACCCCCTCGATTATAATCCACAAAAGCCCTCTTTACCATAACTTTAAATATTTTTTTCTAATTTTGGCCGCAGTGGCTAGTTAGTAGAGGCAATTAGGGGATGGAAGTGGGCGCGGAAGCATCGGGATTGAAAGTTAGATGATGTAGAAGCCCAGCCGAAACAGATGGAGTCATTCAAGATGGAACTAGCGCCCCAGTCTTTCCCCTCACCGGGCTTCTCCCACAGCAATTTAAACTCTAATCACGAAAAATAGAGGTTTTGTACCCAAATATGCCACAATGAAACCCAGAAACTGATAAAATCGCTTTTTTCCGTGTCTCAAGTGGTGCTTTCCCTTTGCTCCCCTGCATCCTCGTCCTCGTGATGGGTCCTCAGTATCAAGGCTATGCTCAACAAACCGAATTTCCCACGTTCCCGGAAACCCTTGCCCAATCACCGCTGGCACATTTATCCAGAAAACCGAGCCTTAGCGGAAATGCTCGGCCAAGAAACCGGCTTACCACCACTGGTGACACAAGTTTTGCTCAATCGGGGCATCGATACTCTGGAATCGGCGCAAGATTTTTTACGTCCGGAGGGGATAATTTTACCCACACCTTTGGCGGAGTTTCCCGACTTGGCCAAAAGCCTTGACCTCCTGGAACATTGCATCGCCAAAAAAGGCAAAATTGCCATTTGTGGCGATTACGATGCCGATGGGATGACGAGTACAGCTTTGCTGCTGCGGGCACTCCGTCTGTTGGGGGCAGTAGTAGATTACGCCATCCCCAGCCGGATGCAAGAAGGCTATGGCATCAACACCCGGATTGTCGAAGAATTCCACCGGGAAGGAGTGCAGCTAATTTTAACTGTAGATAATGGCATTTCGGCTGTGGCACCAATTCGCCGCGCCAGAGAATTAGGGGTGGATACTATCATTACTGACCACCACGATTTACCCCCAGAACTACCCCCAGCCAATGCCATTCTCAATCCCAAGCTGTTGCCTGAATCTTCCCCCTATCGCGGCGTGGCTGGGGTGGGAGTGGCTTATATTTTAGCCATGTCTCTGGCAGAGCGGTTTGGGCAGGTGGCCCCGATGATTCACCCATTGCGAGAGTTGCTGACTTTGGGGACGATCGCCGACTTAGCACCCCTCACCGGCGTTAACCGTCGTTGGGTCAAATGGGGTTTAAAGCAGCTCCCCCACTCCAAAATCCCAGGAGTCCAAGCGCTGATTCAGGTTTCTGGCGCCGCCACTACCTCCGTAATGAAACCCGATGAAATTGGCTTTCGCCTCGGTCCCCGAATTAATGCCGTGGGCCGCATCGGCGACCCCCAAGTAGTGATTCAGATGCTCACCACCGAAGATATGGGAGAGGCTCTGACTCTGGCGATGCAGTGTGAGCAAACGAACCAACATCGGCAGTTTTTATGCGAGCAAATCGAGCAGGAGGCTATCTCCTGGATTGAATCCCAGCACATGGATTTACTCCAACAGCGAGTTTTATTAGTCGTACAACCAGAATGGCACCACGGCGTTATTGGAATTGTCGCCTCTCGCCTCGTAGAACGCTATGGCGTCCCCGTATTTATCGGCACTTATGAAGACAACGGCGAAATCGTGCGCGGTTCTGCCCGAGGTATCCCCGAATTTAATGTATTTGAGGCTTTACAATTCTGCCATGATGTGTTACAAAAATATGGCGGCCATCGCGCCGCTGGTGGCTTTTCTCTCCCCGCCGAATATTTAGCAGATTTCGGCGCTTGCTTGCAGATGTTTGCCCGCCAATGTCTGGAACCGCACCACCTCAAACCGGTCATCCATGTTGATGCTTGCTTAGACCTAAAAGACATCACCCCAGAACTATTCCAAGCTACAGAAACCCTCGACCCCTGCGGTATAGAAAACCCTGCCCCAGTGTTTTGGACTCCCAATGTGGAAATTATCGACCAGCGCCTGGTAGGTAAAGGTCACATCAAATTGAAGGTCCAAAGTGGTGGGGTTGTAGGATTAATGTCAGAATCTAAACCAATTAATGGCATCGCTTGGCGTTGGCAAGATTATTTTCCGCTCCCCCCGCGTCTAGATATTGCTTATAAGCTGCGGGAAAATACTTGGAATGGCCACACATCGATTGAGCTGGAAATCATCAGCGTTCGTTTCCCTGGTACATAATTGGCGCCTCATTTCCACTCAACAGATTGATCAAATCAACTTGACGGAGGTACATAGATTATGGAAACTGAAATTAAAGAAATAATCGCGGCTGCCACAACCCAAGAACGTTTTCTCAAGCGCACCGAGCTAAGATGGATCCGCGATATTTTGGAGCTGCTATGGCTTCTCAATGACAATCCAGAATTTTTCCACAACTCCGAGGGAAAAAGACTCCAAGATATCTTGGAGCCGCTCTGGCGCTGCAATACTACTCCTGAATTTTTCAGCCGCACCGAGCAAAAACGGCTCCGTGATATCTTGGAGCTGATCTGGCGCTTCTATGCTGCTCCTGAATCTCTCAGCCGCGCCGAGCAAAAACGGATTGGCGATATTTTGGAGCTGCTATGGCGCCGCAATGGCAATCCAGAATTTCTCCTTAGCTCCGATTTACTGAGTCAAAGAATCGCCAGATTGGAAGCAGCCCAAAGCTTTGGCAAAAATGCTCCAGTGCTGATTTCAGGGGCAAGACAAATTGTATATGTCAAGTTTCCAGATTTAAATTATATTCCTGCATTTCCCAGCAAAGCTGCCCGCGATATCGAGTATTGTCTGCGGCTGATTCAATATTGTTTGGTGGCGGGTGATGCTAGTCCGATCGAAGATTCAGAACTCGCCAATGCAGAAGGGATGGCTAGTGGATTTACCCTAACGGCTAGCGCTGCAATTGCGGCGCTAAATTACATTAAAGCCAATCACGGTTTAAGGGAAATGGTAGCCCATGAAGCCGACACCTCCATCGACGGTGTGATTGCTGCTATTGCCAAATTAGCCCCACCAGAAGATAACACAGGCAAAACCAGTAATGTCTTAGATAGCGAGATGGGGGAAATCTTGACCTTGGCAGAGATTTACCAACAATACCCCGACCAGTGGGTGTTGATTGTGGAGCCGGACTTGGATGAGAACTTGAATGTGATTCGCGGTCACGTCTTGGCGCATTCGCCCGATCAAGATGGGATTTACAGTCAGCTTTCCTCAACAAAGAATATCCGTGCTGCCATAGAATACACCGGTCAAGTACCGGAAAATATCGCTTTCATCTTGTAACGCCAATGTCAAGTTATCATAAAACATATCAATTGTCCCGTAAGGGAAATTTGTTATGGTTAAAGGCCGAGGTTGGGGGAATGGGTGCGCAACTTGATGAAATAAATACCGGGGTTAGTGCCATCGCCGACAAAAAAAGTGTAGTAGTGCGTTTACTTGTGGATACAGGGGCGAGCTACACCTTCATCCCTCTTAATACATTAAATACCCTAGGTTATGACACGAAAAAGCCGTTGCGCCGTCAAGCAATAAGCACAGGAAACGGACAAATCCCTGTTCCTATAGTGCGCGTTGCTTGGTTAAACTGCCTGGGGCAGTTATTACAAGATTTTGATGTATTTGCCCTAACCACCTCGCTGAGTAGTCTCGGAGTCGATGGTTTGCTAGGCATGGATTTTCTCACCCGTGTTAGGGCGGTTATTGATGTTGCCAAGGCAGAGATTCGTTTCAAGCCGTAATAGTGCTGGGCTGGCGCCTTTGTCATTTGTCATTTGTCCTTTGTCCTTTGACTAATCCCCCCTGCTCCTCCTGCTCCCCTGCTCCCTTGCGCCCCCATCTCCTTTTCTTACCCCCCTTTCTCCCTTTTTGGGAGAAAGGGGTTGGGGGATAGAGGGCAATATATAGCAGATTGCTCATCTATCTGGTACATTGCCCTCACCCCAAACCCCTCTCCCAAAGAGGGAGAGGGGCTTTGAAGATGTACCACATCATTTCACAAAGTGCTGTATAATCGTGGGGATACAGGGCAATGTATCATGGTAATAACACATCCAAACGATGACTTATGGCCAAGTTTGAAATTATCGAAGAAGAAGGCTTGCGGTTGATTAAAGTCCTGATGAACAATGAAACCGTCCGTGCTGAAGCCGGAGCATTGTTTTATTTCCTCGGTGACATTCGGATGGAATCTCAAGGCACCGGTGGGGTTGGGGGCTTTTTCAAGTCCCTTGCCACTGGTGAAACCGTGGTGCGTCCCAGCTATACGGGAACGGGAGAGCTGTATCTGGAACCTAGCTTTGAAGGCTACCACATTTTGAACTTACAGGGTGAGGAATGGGTGATGGATACAGGGGGTTACTGGGCTTCTGAGGGGAGCGTCCAGGTTGATGCCAAGCGCAACAAGCTGCTGACGGGGTTATTTGGGGGCGAGGGGCTATTTCAAACTACGGCGAAGGGGCAGGGTCAGGTAGTGATTAAAACCCCTGGTCCGATTGAAGAAGTCCATCTGAGGAACGATCGCCTCGTGGTAGATGGCACTTTTGCCGTTGCCCGATCGGCCACTTTAAATTACACCGTCACCAAAGCCACCAAGTCATTATTGGGCAGCCTCACCTCCGGGGAAGGTTTTGTTAATACCTACGAGGGAACCGGAACCGTCCTACTAGCGCCCAATGCCTATTGGGAAGTGATGATGTTGCGTCAGCTTTGGGCAGTTTAAGGTGAGTTTTCGGCAATAGGAATGATTATCGCTCACAGGAGTTAGTAATTAAAATGGCAGAGATTGAAATTATCGATCGCGAAGGCATGCGGTTGGTGAAAATGACCCTCCAAAATGAAACCGTCCGGGCTGAATCTGGCGCCATGTACTATATGCGTGGCAACATCCAGATGGAATCCGCCGGAACTGGTGGCGTGGGTGGATTTATGAAATCTCTAGTTACCGGCGAAAATATCTTTCGTCCTATCTACAAAGGCACGGGCGAACTCTACCTCGAACCTTCCTTTGGCGGATTCCATATCCTAGAACTGCAAGGAGAAGAGTGGATTATGGATGTAGGCAGTTACTTTGCTTCCGAGGGAACAGTAGAAATCACTGCCAAGCGCAATAAGTTGATATCGGGATTGTTCGGCGGTGAAGGGTTATTTCAAACCGTGGCACAGGGGCGGGGTAAACTTGTCCTCTCTACTCCTGGACCCATCCGAGAAATTCACCTCAAAAATAACCGGCTGGCCGTGGATGGCAACTTTGCCGTAGCACGGACAGGCAATCTAGATTACAAAGTAGAAAAAGCGGCTAAGACTCTGTTGGGTTCGATGCTGTCGGCTGAAGGATTCATCAATGTTTACGAAGGCACTGGTAAGGTTTTGATTGCCCGCACTGCCCACGGAAAAGCGTTGATGAAAGGGCAAATTAAGGACATCATCAGCAGCAAAGTTGCCGCAGCCAAGGCTGAAGCCGAGAGAGAAGCTGCCAGCAAGGCGCAGCAGTAGTTAATCACTATTGACCACGAGCAGTCGGTTTGAGTTCTGTAGGGTGGGCAGTGCCCACTAGGGGACGGG
>DVDU01000173.1 GCA_015296065.1 Oscillatoriaceae cyanobacterium M33_DOE_052
GCTATTTACAATGTTGTATGTGTCAAAAAATTAGTTATGTTCATTGGTTTGAGGAGATGACGTTTTTTGAATAATTTAGGCATCAAAGACATAAGTGTAATTTTTTATGTAAAGTTTTGTATCGACATTCAACATTTCTGGACCAGAAGAAATCACGATCGCCGAATTGCTGAAACAAAAAAACTATGCCACCGCCTGTATTGGCAAATGGCATTTAGGCGATTTGCCCGTATTTTTGCCCACCGAACAAGGTTTTGATTACTACTACGGCATTCCCTACAGCAACGACATGAAAGAAGTCAGGGAACCAAATCACCCAGAAGTGGTAAAATATGCCAAGTTGATGCGGAATACCGAAACCCTAGAGGAACCGGTACAAGACCAATCAACTCTCACCAAAAGATATACAGAAGAAGCCATCAAGTTTATCACCGAAAATCAGAAAAACCCGTTTTTCCTCTATCTCCCCCACAATATGCCTCACGTTCCCCTGGCTGCATCGGCGGATTTTCAAGGCAAATCTCCCCGGGGACTGTACGGAGATGCGGTAGAGGAGATAGACTGGAGTACCGGCGAAATTTTACAAACCCTGCAAAATCTCGATATCTATGATAATACTCTGGTTATCTTTACTTCAGATAATGGTCCTTGGTTGATTAAAGGTCGGGATGGAGGTTCGGCGGCTCCCCTGCGTGGTGGTAAACTATCTGATCCAAAATTCCCTACTTTAGAAGGTGGTTTTCGGGTTCCTTGTGTGATGCAGTGGCCCAAAGTTATTCCCGCCGGTTTGGTTTGCTCGGAACTGGCCAGCGCCATTGATTTATATGCTACTATTGCGGCAATTGTGGGTGTAACTTTACCTGATGATGGGGTCATCATCGACAGCCTCAATATTTTGCCTTTGATGACGAAAGCGGGAGCTAAGTCTCCACGGGATACATTTTTATATTATCACATCAATGGCCAATTGCAAGCGATTCGCTGGAAAAACTGGAAATACCATTTGGCTGAGGCATTACCGGTGGAAAGAAATAAATTGTATGACCTGGCTAATGACCCCGGTGAGAGCCAAGATGTGGCGGCAGTTTATCCTGATGTGGTAGCAGAAATGATAAATCAGGCGAAATTATTAGGTGATGAGATTGAGAATAATCGCCGAAAAATAGGATTGTTTAAACCGGAAAATTCACCGGATGCTACACCATAAGTATCATATAATTGCCCACCAGGCGAACCCATTAGTAGGGTAGGCAGTGCCTCACGAGTCTCTGCATAACCAGTAGCAGTAGGGACGATTCGCGAATCGCCCCTACTCCCCACCCTACAGAACTATATATTTCGGTTATTTCATCAACCAGGTTTTGGCTAGGTACTGGAAAAATTTTTAAGAAAAAATAAATTATTTCAAAATGATGTCTATATGGCATCAATGTGCTAGCATATCAACATGATTCATAGGGAAAATGGAAGCAATGGCGATCGGATAATCTCACCCTATAGTCTGAATCCCCAAAAATTATGCGTCATCAGCGATTGGCCATCTACTACCCCTCTGCCCTCTGCCTCAGCTTGATGCTGGCTCGTGGTGACTGTGCTGCCATTGTGCCGTCTGATCTCATCAACTTACCAGTCCTCCCATTGGCGGCAAGCAGTATCATCGCCGAAAACAGCAGCACATCAGAAGCCGATCGACTGTTTCAAGAAGCGCGAAAACTGCTGAGCGAGGGTACTGCGGAATCTTTGCGGGCGGCAATTCAAAAGTTTGAAGCCGCACTCCCACTCTATCAGGCAGCGGGGAATATGGCCCGAGTCGCGATCGTGTGGGATAAGATTGGCTATATCTACAACACCCTTGGGGAAAAACAAAGAGCCTTGGACTACTACAACCAAGCCTTGCCCCTGAGACGGCAAATGGGGGATAAGAGCGGGGAAGCTGCTACTCTCCACGGTATGGGCAATGTTTACTCGGACCTAGGAGACCTGGAAACCGCCCTCAGCTACTACAAACAAGCCTTGCCCCTGAGACGGGAATTGGGGGATAAGAATGGGGAAGCCAAAACCCTCAGCGGTATTGCCAGGGCTTACTCAGACTTGGGAGACAAGCAAACCGCCCTATCCTACTACAACCAAGCCTTGCTGCTGTTTCGGGAAGTGGGAGATAAGAGGGGGGAAGCCGGTACTCTCCACGGCATGGGCTGGGTTTACTCGGACTTGGGAGACAAGCAAACCGCCCTAGACCACTTCAATCAAGCCTTGGTCCTGAGACGGGAAGTGGGGGATCAGAGGGGGGAAGCTGCTACTCTCAATATTATGGGCCAGCTTTACTCGAGCTTAGGCGACTACCAAACCGCCCGATTCTATTTCAACCAATCCTTGCCCCTAAGACAGAAAATGGGGGATAAGAGGGGGGAAGCTATTACTCTGAGCGATATGGGATGGCTTGACTTCGATTCAGGCGACCACCAAACTGCTCTATCCCATTTTAACCAATCCTTACTCCTGTTCGAGCAAGTGGGGGATAAAAAGGGGCAAGCCAGAACCCTCACCAGTCTTGGCTTAGTTTACGACAATCTAGGGAACAAGCAAAAAGCTCTGGACTATTACAATCAAGCCTTGCCCCTGTCACAACAGGTGGGAGATAAGAGCTATGCCTTACTCACATCTTTCTTAACATCATTAGCCTTGACAGTTGAGATGTCACTTTGATAAAGTAGTAGCCAAGTGGTAGAGATATCATGGAGTCGTTGCAGACCCCGCCAAATGGTTTTCACTCCAGGTTCCC
>DVDU01000101.1 GCA_015296065.1 Oscillatoriaceae cyanobacterium M33_DOE_052
AAATTCCTCGATCGCTAAAGCCCTACTACGAACCTCTGGGCTAAAGCCCTACTACGAACCTCTGGGCTAAAGCCCTACTACGAACCTCTGGGCTAAAGCCCTACTACGAACCTCTGGGCTAAAGCCCTACTACGAACCTCTGGGCTAAAGCCCTACTATGAACCTCTGGGCTAAAGCCCTACTACGAACCTCTGGGCTACAGCCCTACTACGAACCTTCAGAAAAACACGATTATATGTCCCGAAATCTCATGGCCTGGTTGAAAAAGCAATCCAGTCGTACCCAGCGCTTATTACCCCGTGCCTATGAAGTTTGGCGCACAGAAGGCAAGCGGCAAACCTTGGCCAAAGTATTCAAAAAACTATACTTAAAACTCGATAACACCCCACCCCCACCCCCACCCCCGCCACCGCCAGAACCAATTCCCGAACTGCCGGATCCCCTGATTGCATACTACCATCAGTGGCGGCAACAATATATTCCTAGACCATCAGACTTGCAGCAAATGGCGCAAACGATCGCGGCTTTCAGTCACAAACCCCGCATCAGCGTTCTGATGGTAATTCCCCCTGGGACCGCATCGGATTTATTGCGCCCAGCGATAGAATCGGTTCTCCATCAAGTTTATCCTTACTGGGAACTGTGCCTCGCCCCGGTTGATGGCAATATCACCAGTTTCTGGGCAGATAAACGCATCAAAATTGCTTATCCTCCGGCGATGCCTAGTATGGTTGCTGCTAGCAATGCTGCTTTGGCTAGGTCTAGGGGTGATGTGGTGTTAGTATTGGGGCACCAAGATGTTATCGAACCGGATGCCCTCTATGAAATTGCCCTCACTTTAAATCTGCATCCCGATGCTGATGTGATTTATAGCGATGAGGATAAAATTGATGAAAATAATCAACTGCGGGAGCCGTTTTTGAAGCCAGATTGGGTGGGAAATAACGGGTTTCTTTGGGGAAATAATTGCCACTTGGTGGCTTATAGAAAGACTTTGGTAGAAAGCAGCGGCGGTTTCCGCCCGGAATGTGAAGGAAGCCAAGAATATGATTTATTCTTACGAATGAGTGGTAGAACTCAGAATATTTTTCACATATCTAAAGTTTTGTACCATGCGCGGATGGATAGTAGAGCGAACCCACCGCAACCGCAGTTAAACCCGATGCGATCGGCTCAGCAACGGGCGATCGCCGATGCCCTCCACAGCCACAGTCACACCCCACAACCCCTAGCCCCCGGAGTTCCCCCCTATACAGGGAACCCAGAACAACCACCCCACCTGCGGGACTATCATCACTGGTTGCGGCAAAACTTCCCCAGAGAAACCGACTTGCAGCAGATGGCTCGCACAGTTAACGCTTTGGGTTACAAACCCACCATCAGCGCGATCGTCCCAGTTTACAACCCCCCCGAAACCTACCTCACACAAGCTATAGAATCCGTTATCAACCAAATCTATCCCCACTGGGAACTGTGCCTCGCCGATGACGCCTCCACCGCTCCCCACGTCAGGTCTATATTAGAAACCTACGCCGCCGCCGACCCGCGGATTAAAGTCGTTTTCCGCAGCGAAAACGGCCATATTTCCCGCGCCTCTAACTCCGCATTAGAAATAGCTACCGGCGAATTTGTTGCCCTCCTCGACCATGACGACTTGCTCACCCCCGACGCCTTTTATCAAGTCGTCCTTTTCCTGAATCAACATCCAGAAGCTGACTTCATCTACTCCGACGAAGACAAAATCGACGAAGAAAACAACCTGCGCGACCCCTTCTTTAAACCCCAGTGGTCTCCTGACTCCTTCCTCTCCCGAATGTACGTAGGGCATTTAGGCGTCTATCGTCGCGCCATTATGGCACAAATCGGCGGTTTTCGCCCCGGATACGACGGCTCCCAAGACTATGACCTGGTACTGAGATTTACCGAAAAAACCGATAAAATCTATCACCTGCCCAAAATCCTTTACCACTGGCGCATCCATATCCAATCCGCCGCCAGTAGTTCCGATGCCAAACCCTACGCCTACATCGCCGCCAAAAAAGCCCTCACCGAAGCCATTGAGCGGCGGGGTGAAACCGGCGAAGTCACCGACTTTCCCGGCTACTTAGGGCACTACATCATCCGCTATGAAATCAGGGATTACAAACCTGTGAGCATCATTATCCCCACCCGCGACCTCAGCGCAATGGTGGATAAATGCCTCACATCTATCTTTACCAAAACCACCTATCCCAATTATGAAGTAATCCTCATCGATAACGGCAGCACCGAACCCGAAACCGCCCAACTAATAGAACGGTGGACAACCAAAGAACCCCAGCGGTTTCAATCATACCGCCTCGATATTCCTTTTAACTTTTCCACCATCAATAACTACGCCGTCAGCAAAACCAAAGGGGATTACTTGCTGTTTTTAAATAACGATACTGAAGTCATCACCCCCGACTGGCTGGAAGCGATGGTGGAACAAGCCCAAAGACCTGGTATTGGTGCAGTCGGTCCCCTGCTGCTCTATCCCGATAACATCATCCAACATGCTGGGGTAGTGATGGGACTCGGAGGACTCGCCGCTCACAGTCACCAGTATCTCCCCGCCACTACTCCCGGTTACGGCGGTCACGTCATCAGCATTAGTAATGTTTCCGCCGTCACGGCGGCTTGTCTGATGTGCAGGCGATCGGTCTTTTACGATGTAGGCGGTTTCAACGAACAGCTCGCCTTCGCGTATAATGATGTGGATTTTTGCTTAAAAATCGTCGAAAAAGGCTATCGTAACCTGTACATCCCCCATGTGGTCCTTTATCACTATGAATCTCAAAGCCGGGGTTATGAAGATACGCCCGAAAAGCAACAACGCTTGCAGAAAGAAGCGGCGATCGTCAAAAGTCAATGGCAAAAATACATCGACGATGACCCCTGCTATAACCCCCACCTGACCAGGGGGCGGGCTGACTATAGCATCAACATCTAATTTTGTTTGTCCTTGGTCATTTCTCCTTTGTCCTTTGTCCTTGGGTAGGGATTCTTTTGTCCTTGGGTAACAAGGGAGAAGTGACAAGGGACAAGTGACAAGGGACAAGTGACAAGTGACATGTTACCAAGGACAAAAAGGAGAAAGATAATGGCGAAAGCATGGCAAGATGACAACCTAATTTTATCGGTGGATTATTCTTGGTCTGATGATTACGGCTTTGCGATGCGGGGCTGGATTCTCAGTAAAAAGCAGCCGATCCAATCCTTGGAAATTGAAATCGGCGATCGGGTGGTGGCAGTGACTAACTGGGAGCCGCGTCCTGATGTGGTGGCGGCGCATCCAGAATATGCCCAAAATGAAAAATGCGGTTTTATCCTGCAAATTCCCCGCATGGCGGAACATCACGTTACTTTCAATGCCAAAACCGCCAGCACAACTATCAGCAAAAGTGTTGATTTTCTCGGCTCAAAACCACCGATGCCGTATGATTTCAGCGATGGTGGTCAGCTTTTCGATAAATTTGTGGATACGGTTAATACCAATCACCTCCGGGTGTTAGAAATCGGCTCTCGCCTCGGTCTGTCCGATCGCGTCAGCAACAGACAGACCCTCTCCGGCGCCGCCTCTTTCACCGGCTTTGACTACTACCCAGACCACAACACCGACGTAGTAGGCGACGCTCACAAACTCTCCCAATACTTCCCCAACCAAAAATTCGATGCCATCTTCTCCCTCTCCGTGTTTGAACACCTCGCCATGCCTTGGCTAGTGGCAATGGAAATCAACAAATGCCTAGAAATTGGCGGTCTCACCTTCCACGCCACCCATTTTGCTTGGCCCCTCCACGAAACCCCCTGGGACTTCTGGCGCTTTTCCGATAACGGTCTCAAAGTCCTATTTTCCCCCGCGATGGGATTTGAAATTGTCGCCGCCGGACTCTTTCATCCCTTACGCATGCACTTAGATAGCATCCTCCCCGGACAAGAACTATTTCCCGCCGCTCCCGCATTTGGTGGTAGCGCCATCATCGCGAAAAAAGTCGCCGATTTCAATCCCGATAAATTCAAATGGGATGTAGAGTTAACCGATGTAGTTGGCGCCGACAGTCATTATCCTAAACCACAATAATTTTGAAAAAACACGTTTCCCGAATGGGCTAAAGCCCAACTACAAACCTGTGTCAGGATGGGCTAAAGCCCAACTACAAACCTTTTTTTGGGCTAAAGCCCAACTACAAACCTTGGGATGGGCTAAAGCCCAACTACAAACCTGTGTCAGGATGGGCTAAAGCCCAACTACAAACCTTAACCGCACCAAATCCTATGCAGCCATTGAAAGAACAATTAGCACGCATTAAGCGCCTATCCAAACGCACTTATGAAGTGTGGCGCCGTCAAGGGCCACGCCTAGTCCTGGCGAAATTCTTTAAAAAACTCTATTTTAAACTAGAAGCCACTGCCCTCCCCACTTCTGGCGCCCCGGAAATCGTCCACCCCGTCAGTCACTATCACCACTGGGTGAGGGAACATTTTCCCCGCAATGCTGACTTGCGCCAGATGGCGGAAATTATCCCCCTGTTGAATAAACCGCTATTCAGCATCATCATGCCCGTGTATAACCCCCCGGAACAATACTTGCGGGGAGCCATAGAATCAGTGCGCAATCAGGTTTATCCCTATTGGGAATTGTGCATTGCTGATGATGCTTCTACCGCTGCTTATGTGAAACCGGTATTAGAAGAATATGCCGCGATCGACTCCCGGATTAAACTGGTGTTTCGACCAGAAAACGGCCATATTTCCGCTGCATCTAATTCCGCATTAGCACTCGCAACTGGGCAATTTATCGCTCTTCTAGACCACGATGATGCTATCACTCCCGATGCTTTATATTACTGCACCGTGATGCTGAATTATCACCCGGAAGCGGATATGATTTACAGCGATGAGGATAAGGTGGATGAAGGGGGCGGACTGCGAGACCCATTTTTTAAACCTGATTGGTGTCCTGATTCCTTTTTATCCCGGATGTACACTTGCCATTTGGGGGTATATCGCCGCTCCCTGGTAGAGGAAATTGGCGGATTTCGGGTGGGGTTTGAAGGTTCCCAAGATTATGATTTAGTCTTGCGCTTGACGGAAAAAACTGATAAAATATTCCACATCCCGAAAATCTTGTATCACTGGCGGATGCACTCCCAATCTACCGCCAGCGAACTGGATAATAAGGGTTACGCCACGGCGGCGGCGAAAAAAGCTATAGAAGAGGCGCTGCAAAGACGGGGAGAACCGGGAGAAGCTACCCCCACGGAGGGGGGACATTGGATTGTCCGCTATCAAATTCGCGATTACGGAAAAGTCACGGTAATTATTCCCACCAAAAATCTGGGTAGTATCGTTAATACCTGCTTGACTTCTATTTTTGAAAAAACCACTTACCCCAATTATGAGGTGCTGCTAATTGATAATGGTAGCACCGAACCGGAGACATTGGAGGTAATTAGTAAGTGGCAGGCAAAAGAGCCCGATCGATTCCGCTGCCAACCCTACGATATTCCCTTTAATTACTCTAAAATCAACAATTATGCTGTCACCAAAGCTAACGGCGAATATCTGCTATTATTAAATAATGACACGGAGGTGATTAACCCCGATTGGATGACGGCGATGGTGGAACAAGCCCAAAGACCCACCATTGGCGCGGTGGGAGCCATGCTGCTTTACCCAGATAAAACCATTCAACACGCTGGTGTAGTGGTGGGTTTAGGCGGAGTAGCCGGTCACAGTCACAAAAATTTCCCCTATGGCGTTCCTGGTTATTATTACCAACTGCACACCGTGAATAATTACGCTGCTGTCACCGCCGCCTGTTTGATGTGTCGCCGCTCCGTGTTTGAGGAAGTGGGGGGATTTGAAGAAGAGCTGCAAATTGCCTTCAATGATGTGGACTTTTGCCTGAAAATTGCCGAAAAAGGATATCGGAATGTGTGGCTGCCTCACGTGGTATTATACCACTACGAGTCAAAAAGCCGGGGCGAGGAAAATACACCCGAGAAACAGGCACGCTTCCACCAAGAGATTATGTACATGATTCGCAAGTGGAAAACCTGGATCGATCGCGACCCTTGCTATAATCGCAATTTGACTTTAGACCGGGAAGACTACAGCATCCAAATCTAAGGAATTGGTTGATAGGTTCGTAGTTGGGCTTTAGCCCTCATGTATTTGGGCTAAAGCCCAACTAAGAACTAAACTACCGAAACTGAGGATAGATCAATAAAAATTCGCGATGAATCAGCAACCAACGGTGAAAATTCCCAATTTTTTGATTATCGGGGCGCAAAAATGCGGCACTACTTCCCTGTACAATTATGTGATGGATCATCCGCAGATGACCCCTGCGACCACCAAAGAGGTGCATTTTTTTGACTTTAACTTTGCGCAAGGGTGGGACTGGTATCTGCAACACTTTCTCGCACCGGTTGGCGGGGAGAACTTGATCACTGGGGAGGCGAGTCCTTATTATCTGTTTCATCCCTTAGTGCCGCAGCGGGTGCGAGCATTGCTGCCAGAGGTGAAGTTAATCGTGTTACTGAGAAATCCGGTGGATCGAGCTTGGTCTCATTATCATCACGAAGTGCGATGGGGATTTGAGAGCCTGCCTTTTGAGGAGGCAATGGCGGCGGAAGCAGCAAGGCTGGCAGGAGAAGTGGAAAAAATGCGGCTGGATGAAAATTACTATAGTTATAATCACCAGCATTATACTTATTTGGCGCGGGGGATTTATGTGGAGCAGTTGCAGCGGTGGATGGAACTTTTTCCGCGAAATCAGTTCCTCATCCTGAAAACGGAAGATTTGGAAGCTAATCCGGCGGCGGTGGTGAGTCAGACGCTGAGATTTTTCGGCTTACCGGAGGTGCAAGGGGGAGTAAAGGTGCGGTACAATGCCGGTGCCTACCCCCAGATGAGTGATGGTTGGCGGCAAAAATTGGGGGAATATTTCCGATCGCCCAACCAGCGACTGGAAGAATATTTAGGTATAAACTTTGATTGGAGCTAGGGAATCACACCAAAGCAATGGCTAACGATAAAGCGGCAATCGACTATGAAGGCGCCTGGGATGGATATGCCAGAGACTGGCAGCAACTGCATCCAAACTTGAGCCACATCGGTGATGAGTGGATCGGGATGGGTGCGGGTGCTGCCAATTCTCTCGCAGAATACAATACCTTGATTGAAAGACAATTCATTGCTCCGTATATTGACGGCAATGATAAAGTGCTGGAAATTGGGGTGGGGGGTGGCAAGACCAGCTCTCTGCTGCTGCAACACTGTCAGGAGTTGGTCTGTGCAGATATCTCGGCGGAGATGTTGGCCCAAACCCGCGATCGCCTCCGAGACGATCGGGTGCATTACGTCAAGCTCGATGGTCTCACCCTCAGCAATATTCCCAAAGCATCTGTAGATGTGTGCTTCTGCTACGATACAATGGTGCATCTGGAACCGCGAGATATTTTTAACTACTTAACCCAAATTCCCCAACTGATGCGGGGAAAACGCCTCTGCATCTTTCACCACGGTAACACCCTCAGCGAGTTGGGTTGGCAAAAATTTTTAAGCGAATGGCAAAAAAATTTAATGGGCCGCCGCCACGGCTGTGCTTTTTCCGTGATGACCGATGAAATTATGGAAAAATTCCTCAGCCATGTGGGATATAAAGTGCTATTAAAAGATACCACCACCGTCCCTCGCGATTGCGTGTGGGTCTGCGAAGCTCCGGAGGAGAAACCGGGTTTCTGACGGAAAACCTCTGCTTAAGTACGAGGCACCTCGTTTGAGAAACCCGGTTTCTGGGAAGGCACTCATCGATAGATATCTAAAGTACCACCAAGCTAGAAAAATGCGCGTTTTATTTCTGCATCCGAATTTTCCGGCTCAGTTTCGTTATATAGCGGGCTTGTTAGGAAAAGACCCGAAAAACGAAGTCGTATTTGGGACGAAAAACGAGCGCCCCGAATGGAATATCCCTGGGGTGAAAAAAGCCTTGTTTACCCCGACTCGCGAAGCGTTTCAAGAGACACATCACTACGTGCGTCCCTTAGAAAGTGCGGTAATTTACGGACAAGCCGTGTATCGCATGGCCGAAAAACTAAAATCAGAAGGTTTTGTCCCGGATGTGATTTGCGGTCATTCCGGTTGGGGGCCAACTATCTTTATGAAAGATGTATTCCCCAATACGCCGCTGCTGTGCTATTTCGAGTGGTTTTATCACGCCTTTGGTTCCGATGCCAATTTCGACCCAGCGGACCCGCTCAACCCTGACGATGTGGCGAGAATTCGCTTGAAAAACGCGCCGATATTGGTAGATTTGTATTCTTGTGATTGGGGTTTGTCCCCCACGTACTGGCAGCGATCGCAACTGCCCCCAGAATTTCACCGCAAAGTTTCCGTCATCCACGATGGCGTCGATACCCAATACTTTACCCCCAATCCCGGCGCCAAATTAGTATTACCCGACCTAGATTTATCCCATGTGGAGGAACTGGTGACATATGTGGGGCGAGGGATGGAACCCTATCGGGGATTTCCCGAATTCATCGAAGCCGTTGCCTACATTCAGGAACGCCGCCCCAAATGTCATGTCGTGGTAGTAGGTTCTGACCGAGTTTGCTATGGCAAATCCCTCCCCGATGGCATGACCTACAAAGAGTATATGCTCAAAAAAGTCCCCCTGGATATGTCCAGGATTCACTTTGTGGGTTCTTTGCCTTACGGGTTGTATTTGCGAGTAATTCAAGCATCCGATGCCCATATTTATTTAACCCGGCCTTTTGTGTTATCATGGTCGATGATTGAATCCATGTCAGCCGGTTGTTTGGTGATTGGTTCTGATACGGCGCCGGTAACGGAAGTGATTCGGGATGGGGAAAACGGCTTGCTGGTAGATTTTTTCTCGCCCAAAC
This sequence comes from Oscillatoriaceae cyanobacterium M33_DOE_052, assembly GCA_015296065.1. Classification (GTDB taxonomy): domain Bacteria; phylum Cyanobacteriota; class Cyanobacteriia; order Cyanobacteriales; family Laspinemataceae; genus Koinonema. The sequence continues at coordinate 8,937 of DVDU01000101.1, forward strand.
AAATCGCCGATCGAGTGGATGAAGTGATGGCACATCCCAACCGCATGGCAGAAATCCGCAAAAAAGCAAGGGAAACCGTGCTAGAGCGGTATTCTCAAGATTTACTGTTGCCTCGTCACGTGCAGTTATTGCAAGATGTGGCTAATGGCGTTTTATCCACAAAACAATTAATTTAAATTCTTCAAAACTCCTGACTCCGCTGGTGCCACAAACCACGCACCAAGCGGATTTCATCAAAACTGTAAGTTTCCCCTAAATGCTCCTTAATTGCTGTGAGACTGGCATTGCCCACCGCTTGCAGAGCGTTCCAAATCAAGGCTTGACGCTCTGGGGGCACTAACCGATTTAAATCTACCGGTTGATTAATTTCTATGAGTTCGGAAAGGTGACGGATGACAGTAGTGGGGCGGAGATTCCGTTTTTCGGCAATTTCTGCCACAGTTAGTCCTTGCTGGTGTAATTCCAGAGTGAGCATTTTGGTATCGGAGGCGCTGGGTGGGGATTGTTCCCGGCAAAAATCCGCGATCGCAGCGGCGAACCTCTCGCCATAACGGGCGGCTTTGTACTCGCCAACGCCAGAGATTTGGGTAAGTTCGGCGGTGGTTTGGGGACGTTGCTTTGCCATCAGCCGCAGGGTAGAATCGGCAAATATCATATAGGGAGCGATCGACTGTTCGTCGGCGATTTGCTTGCGCAGAAGGCGGAGTTTATCAAACAGCATTTCCACTTCCATGCGGCGGGCGGAAGCAGGGGTAGTTTCCTCCTCATGTTTTTGGGGAACCGGGATGAAAACAGACCGCTGGCGGCGCAAAACTTCCCAACTGGCGGCGTTAAGTTTGAGAACGGGAAAACCATCGGTAGTTTCGTCTAACAGACCTTGATGGATGAGCGATCGAGCCAACAACTTCCAGGCGTCCGCCGTTTTGTCCCGACCGATACCATAAGTCGAGAGCTGGTCGTGTTGGTACTGGGTAATTTTTTGACTTTTACTCCCCCGCAACACATCAATAATGTAATTCATGCCAAAGCGTTCCTGACAGCGAGCGATGCAGGAGAGAAACTTTTGGGCTTCCACGGTCCAGTCTTCCAGAGGTTTGGGATAGCGGCAATTATCGCAATAACGGCAGTTTTCGGCAAAGCGATCGCCAAAATAGCCCAGTAAAATCGTGCGGCGACACTCATGGCCTTCGCCGTAATTAATCATTTGCCGCAATTGCTGGCGACTAATCCGCTGTTCTTGGGGGTTCGGTTTTTGGTCGATGAGATATTCAATGGTTTTCACCTCCCCATAACCGAAAAACAACACACAGGTAGCCGGTTCGCCATCCCGTCCCGCTCGGCCCGATTCTTGATAGTAACTCTCGATATTGCGCGGTAAATCGTAATGGATGACTAAGCGCACATCCGGTTTATTAATCCCCATACCGAAAGCGATAGTAGCTACCATCACCTGTACGTCATCGCGGATAAAGCGGGTTTGATTTTCCCGGCGTTCCGTATCATTCATCCCCGCGTGATAGGGGAGGGCGGCGATGCCATCTTTTTGCAGTTTCGTGGCGATCGTTTCCACCTGGCGGCGGCTGAGACAATAGACAATAGTAGAGCCATTACTGGCACGAACTAGCTGGAGTAATTCCCGGTAAGAATTGCCGTTTTTTGGGCGGACTTCATAGTAGAGATTGGGGCGGTTAAAACTGGCGATATGCACAAGGGGTTGGCGCAAAGAGAGCTGCTCGATGATATCGAGGCGGACCCGGTGAGTGGCCGTGGCAGTGAGAGCCATCATCGGCACATCCGGGTAGCGATCGCGAATGAGACGCAGTTGCCGGTATTCCGGGCGAAAATCGTGGCCCCACTCAGAAACACAGTGAGCCTCATCCACAGCAAAAGCATTAATCCCCACCTGGTGGCGGATTAAATCCAGAAACGGCAAAAATCGCTCCGCCAGCAACCGCTCGGGAGCTAAATAGAGCAACTTCACTTGCCCTTTCACCAAAGCCATCTCCCGGGTTCGCTGCTGCTCTACATTCAGAGTGCTATTAAGAAAAGTCGCACTAATGCCATTGTGGCGTAGGGACTCCACCTGGTCTTGCATCAAGGCAATCAGGGGCGACACCACCACGGTTAATCCCGGTTTCAGCAGAGCTGGCAGTTGAAAGCACAAAGACTTACCCCCACCGGTGGGCATCACAATCAGCAAGTCCCGATTTTGCAGGGCGGCTGTCACCACCTCCCGCTGACCCGGGCGGAAGCTGTCATAGCCGAAATAATGCTTCAGTGCTTGCTCTAGTCGGTCTTTTGCTGTAGCTGGTGCCATATGGGCTGGATTGACCTAAGTTAGCCTACAGTTCCCTATTATTTTAGGGTTTCCGGGGCATATTATATCGCCACCGAGATGATTTTTCCACATTGACCCGATCGGAACACTACTATCAGGGGCGGTAAATCCCACCAGCAATTTGATCCGGTAAGGAATGGAGAATCTTTGAAAGTTAAATTATAGCCGCTGGTGATGAAGAGCGCCGACAAACCGCACCGGCAATGTGAGGAGAAGCAATGATTAAGCGTGTGTTGCAGCATCAGAGTAACCTGGGGGAGTGGGGAGCCATTTGTCAGCTAGAACTGCCATCCACCCATAACCAACTCTACCCCGACCCATTGGGGGCTTTCAACGGTAAAGGCAAAAAATCCGTCGCCCCAGAGACTTTTGTTTGTCCCATCACCGGGGAAAAATGGTGTCAATCCGCCTGCGCTCAATCCACCACGAAGCTGCACGATAGCTGTTTTTGGTGTCCGGGGGCCAGATGGGAAGGTTGCCATAAATGATTTTAGCACCAAGTCAGGATGAATCGGGGCTCCCAGCGCCCCCCCGGCATTAGTGAAACCTGTGCTTTGAGTTCTCCAGGTCATACAATAAATGGGAATACCTGTTTTGAGCAAGGACCTGCAAATGCCTAAAGCAATTTGGAATGGCGCCGTTTTGGCCGAAAGCAATCAATGCGAAGTGGTGGAAGGGAATTATTACTTTCCCCCTGATGCCATTAAATCTGAGTATTTTAAAGAGAGTGCTACTCACACTACTTGTGGTTGGAAGGGAGTGGCTAGTTATTACGATATTGAGGTGGATGGTCAGGTGAATAAAGATGCTGCCTGGTACTATCCCACTGCCAAAGATGCGGCGAAAAATATTCAGGGTTATATCGCTTTTTGGAAAGGCGTTAAAGTAACGTCTTAGTAAAATTGGTGATTTTTCCATGAGCCAAATCCTGGGGCACCCACCGTGTAACCCGGTGAAAATGGGATGAAGCCTTAATTCTAAGACTGTTAAAATTGTTGCTGGTAGTGGCCATTTATAGATGGCTACTACCAAACAAATAATTAGATACAGCTTGTTTAAAAATGACTCACTACAGCCATATGGTAGAACTCTCACCCCTACCTTATGGACATGAGAAACGCTATCCAGCTTGTTCAACAGTGACTTAGTACAGCCATACTCGACCCCTCACCCTAAATCACTCCACCAGAGAGGAGCCGGGATTTGAATATGTACCACATTTTTTCAGAACAGGCTATATATTAACCATAATTTCCCCTCGATCCTAAGAATTTCCCCATCAACTGGTGAGTATCTAGACAAAAGTGAGATTATATTTAGTGAGAAAATGGGAGAGGGGGGGAAAAGAGGCAAATAGTCTGCTATTTCCCAAAACTACTGGGCCGTGTCATAATGGATGTGGAAGATGGCCATAGCTGAGCTTGGGCAAGCAGCCACTAGGGCACGATCGCCTATGGATTATGGCTGCAGCCCAGGCGCTGTTAGCCCCAACCTCGTGAAGGAATGATGGCCAGATCGTCTCAGGGAGATCGTCAGTAGTAGCACAGCCGCGTGAACACTGACGATCGCCACCACATATCTCTAATACATTGCCCTCGGGTGATTTTCTCACTTATCAATACTAAAGTGACGCTGGGAAAACAGAGGGCAAAAAATCAGTGTAATCCCCAGCCTACCTCCTGGGGGTTGGTGCAACTTTTGCGCAACCAGGGTTAGAGATGATTGCTTGAGTGATTATGCTTTTGCCCTAGATGCCAGCATTCCCAGAATCAAAGCGGAATTGCGGTGAAATAGTCTAAGGTAAGGGTAAGTTATCCCTCGCGTCACAGCGTCAGAGCCAAAAGGGGTTGAGTATCTACATCGTAGATAGAGGATTTGGGCGCCAAGCCTTAAGCCTCTGTCCTCCCCGAAGCAACATCCAGGTACACTTGAATGAGCTACTGCGTCAATCCCGCCTGTCCCCAACCCGAGAATCCTGACAATGCTCGCCGGTGTCAAGCCTGTGGCTCCGATCTGATTTTGCACGATCGCTATCGCGCCATCAAAGCCTTGGGTCAAGGCGGCTTTGGCGCGACGTTTGTGGCCGCAGATGACTCCCTCCCCGGCAAACCCCTCGCAGTCATCAAACAATTACGTCCTGCTAGCACCACTCCCCACGTTCTGGATATGGCGCGGCAACTATTTAAGCGCGAGGCGGCAACTCTGGGGCGGTTAGGAGACCATCCCCAAGTCCCCCGACTACTAGATTACTTTGAAGCCGCCCAGCAGTTCTATTTGGTTCAGGAGTACATCAACGGCCAGACTTTGAAACAGGAACTCAAAAGCACTGGGCCTTTTACAGAGTATGGTGTGAAAGAATTTTTACGGGAAATTCTCCCCCTGCTCAAGTACCTGCACCAAAATGAAGTGATTCACCGGGACATTAAACCGGCGAATATCATTCGCCGGGAGATGGACCAAAAACTGGTGCTGATTGACTTCGGCGCGGTAAAAGATGAAGTCCACAAGACGGCATTGCTGGAGGCAGAAAGCACCGGTCAAACCGCTTTCACTTCCTTTGCGATCGGCACCCCCGGTTATGCTCCCCAAGAACAACTCGCCCTCAGACCAGTTTATGCTAGCGATATCTACGCTGTGGGCGCCACTTGTCTTTATCTGCTAACAGGCCATTCCCCGAATCGCTTCGGCTATGACGCCCGCACTGGCGAAATCCTCTGGCGCCCCCATGTGCCATACATCAGCGACAGTTTTGCCCCTGTGCTGGCGAAAATGCTCGCGGTTTCCGTGCGCGATCGCTTCAAGTCCGCCGAAGAAGTGATGCGGGCTCTAGACGTAGCATCTCACTTAGGTAGCCTGACCGAAGGCATGGTGAGTCAGGTGCCCACCATCAATCAAGCGGACGATCCCACCCACCTGGAAACGGAAAACTTCTCTTTTCTGCCCACCCATATTCGCCAAGCTCGCGAAATTCAAGCCCACAACGCCAGAAAAGTTAACCGCAGAAAATCCCCCAGCGATACCCAGCTCGAGCGACAACTCACCGTCAAACCCACCGCCGCCACCCGACTCGGTAACACGGTAGCCCTGCAAAAGCAGCACCGCACCAAGTGGGATGCAGCCGCAGTGTTGCTCGCCTACGGCAAAGGCAGAAAAGATTTCGCCGATTGCGACCTCAGCGGACTTCAACTCCCCCGGGTCACTCTCACCAAAACCAATTTTTATGGCGCTAAATTAGACCAGATCAGTTTTCAGGAATCAGACCTATCCGGCGCCAATTTTGCCAAAGCCAGTTTGATTCAAGCCACTTTTCGCGATGCCAACCTCGCCGGAGCCTCTTTCTCCTACGCCAACCTTGCCGGTGCGGACTTGCGGGGCGCCAACCTCAGCAATGCTTCCCTGATCAGTGCCAACCTGCGGGGGGTGAACCTCTGCGGCGCCAATCTCACCGGAGCCAGAGTCACCCAGCAGCAACTGGACTACGCGAAAACTAACTGGCTGACGATCAAGCCCAATGGTAAGCGCAGTTTTTTTGGTTAACCACAGGTTCGTAGTTGGGCTTTAGCCCACCACCGCCCGGTTCTTAGGGTGGGCAGTAAGAAAGCCCACCCTACAATCTCTCCTATTTGCGGGATGACTGCAAACTGTAAAATAATTCAGGCTGTGTTATCTGAGCTGAGTAAATGCGGATTTCTCTAAATTGGTTGCGGGAACTGGTAGATATCAAAATGTCCCCGGAAGAGTTAGCCGAAATGCTAACGATGGCGGGTTTTGAGGTAGAAGACATCGAAGACAGGCGCTCCTGGGCCGATGGGGTGGTGGTGGGGAAAGTGCTGCAGTGCGATCGTCACCCCAACGCCGACAAGTTGAGCGTCTGTGTGGTAGATATCGGCGCTGGCGAACCCCTAAACATCGTCTGTGGCGCCGCTAATGTGCGCGCTGATATCTATGTCCCCGTGGCCACCGTGGGCACATATCTGCCCCGAATCGATGTCAAAATTAAAAAAGCCAAACTGCGGGGCGTCCCCAGTGAAGGTATGATTTGCTCCCTCGCCGAATTGGGCCTGACCAAAGAATCGGAGGGAATTCATATCTTTGCTGAAGAAAACCTGCCTTTGGGTAGCGATGTGCGCCCCTTGCTGGGACTAGATGACACGATTTTAGACCTCACCTCTACCGCCAACCGCGCTGATGCTTTGTCTATGGTGGGAGTGGCGCGGGAAGTGGCAGCCCTCACCGGGGCAACGGTGCGTTTACCCAAAGCTGTCAGCCCCACGATCCAAGCTAACAACAGAAATATCACCATCAGTATTAAAGAACCCACCGCCTGTTCCGCCTATATCGGTACTGTCATCGAAGGGGTGAAAATCGCTCCCTCCCCGGCTTGGCTGCAGCAGCGTTTGCAAGCCTCGGGGATGCGCCCGATTAATAATGTGGTGGATGTGACTAATTATGTGTTGTTGGAATGGGGGCAGCCCCTGCATGCGTTTGATGACCAACGGGTGCAAGCCTTGACGGGCACTGATGCGGTGACAATTAGCGTCCGCTATGCCAAAGCGGGGGAATCTCTGAAAACTCTTGATGGTCAAACGCGGACGTTGCAAGCTGACCAAAGTTTGGTAATTACGGTGAACGATCGCCCGGTGGCTCTGGCGGGAGTGATGGGGGGAGAAGAAACCGAAGTTGACCAAAGCAGCACTAATTTGATTTTAGAAGCGGCGCTATTTGAATCGCCAGTCATTCGCCGATCGGCTCGGGGGCAAGGTTTGCGCTCCGAGTCTTCCACTCGCTATGAACGGGGGGTGAACCAGGCAGGATTAGAAATTGCCTGTCACCGCGCTGTTAAACTGATTACGGAACTGGCAGGCGGGGTGGTGAGGAGCAGCACGATCGCCGACCATCGCCCCCCCAAAACCGCCTGGACCAAATCCGTGGAACTGCGGCTCGATCGAGTCAATCAAGTTTTAGGCCGCATCAAAAAACCCGACGGCACCACAGGCACCCTCGCTCCCACCGACATCGAGCGCATCCTCAAAGCACTCGAATGCCGCATCGAACCCACCCAAAAACCCATCTGGTTCGTCACCCCACCCCCCTATCGCGCCCGGGACTTAGAGCGAGAAATCGACCTCATCGAAGAAATCGCCCGCCTCACCGGCTACAACAACTTCTGCGACACCCTCCCCAGTCAGGGAGCCTTCGGTTATCTCCCAGACAGCCAAAAACAGTTACGCCACATCCGCGCCGCTTTTCGCGCCGCCGGACTCACCGAACTAATGCACTATTCCCTAGTGTCAAGAAGCGGCGAAAATCAAATCGTACTCACAAATCCCCTATTTACTGAGTATTCCGCTCTCCGCACTGAAATGATATCCGCCCAAATCAATGCCTTCAGTGAAAACCAAAACCAAGGTAATGGCTCCCTGAACGGTTTTGAAATAGGCCGCATTTTCTGGCAAGAAGGCGCCCAACTGCAAGAAAAAGATGTCCTCGCCGGTATCCTCGGCGGCGACTCCTACCAGGGCCGCTGGGTGCGTAGCGGCAAAGAACAACCCCTCACCTGGTTTGAAGCCAAAGGCATCATCGAAAGCGTATTCTCCCGCCTCGGCGTCACCGCCGAATACCAGCCTCTCAACCTGGAAAATCTCAACTACAAACCCATTTTGCCCCCAGAATTTTGCCGCCCCACCTTACATCCTGGGCGCACCGCTACCCTCATGTGGCAAGGCAAACACCTGGGCATTTTTGGCCAACTCCATCCCCAACTGCGCCAACAGCGGGAACTACCCGCCGAAGTCTATGTTTTCCAATTGGATTTAGAGGTATTTTTAGAGGCAATAACTGCCAGTGCTGACGGGAAATTTCAGCCTTATGCCACTGTTCCCGGCGCCCCTCGCGATATCGCCTTTTTCTCCCCCGTGGAAATGCCCGTTGCTGACATCGCTAGCGCCATTACCAAAGCTGGCGGCGACCTCCTGGAATCTGTAGAACTTTTTGATGAATATCGCGGCGAAAATGTCCCCGCTGGACAGCGGAGTTTAGCTTTCCGCTTGGTTTATCGCGCTAGTGATAAAACCCTCACGGAAGCTGACATCGAACCCGTGCATCAAAAAGTCCGCGACGCTATCTCAAATCAGTTGGGTTTGACTCTCAGAAGTTAAGCTCTTTTGCCTCTCACTGGTGCGTTATCCGCCGGTGAGAGGCTGTTTAGAAAGGAAATTGGATCCCTTCGACGCTGGGCATAACCCTCCCCGCCCCTGCAAAAGGGGCTGTGGGGGCTATCGAACTGTGGTTGCCCCCCCACGTCTAGGGGCAGATCTGACGATCGCTATCCCAACTTAATTTCTTTAAGATTATCTTTAGAAAAATTATCTACAATTTTGATTTGAAAACTCTATAATATAGCAGTAGCCAGAAAGATTAGGACATCGAGTGCGTCTGTCGCCTCAGCCAGACCAAGATTTTGTCTTAACTGCATTGGCTACTGCTATAATACCAGCTCCTAAAATTTTTACAACCCAACCATGCCATTGGGTTTGGCACAGACATAGCTGACCGTTCAAATGTCATCAAAAAATCATTTTTGCCCAGACCAACCACTGTTGTCAATGGATTGTGATTTGATGAGGAGGATGTAATATCTGGGATTCATTGTCAGGAATATTTGAAATAGTCAAATCAACGGCGATTGATTTGACTAAGATGGTAAATTGGTATTGAAATGGGGAGGCTCCGGCATAGTCCTCACCGCTGACCTTGTTTATAGGGATTTCGGTATGGGGTAATTCATTGCCAACTAAGAAAAGGAAGGATATGAGCCCATGAAAAACAAGTACGCGCCGATTGTTGTTGGGGTGAGTCTAATTTTTAGTTACAGCATCACCGCCACAAGTGTCGCCAGCAATTTGATTAGCCAAAAAGTGATTCCCCTGAACGTTAACTTGCGTTCCGATAGTAAATCCCTTACTTCTGGGAATTTTGCTCAGCCAGTCATTCTTTCAGATATGGGTTCTATCAGGGAACCGCGCCAACTCACAGGACATACAGGCAATGTGATTAGTGTAATATTCAGTCCCGACGGTAAAACCCTGGCTTCTGGAAGTACGGATAATACAGTGCGATTGTGGGATGTGGCATCTGGGAGGGAACTACGCCAACTCACTGGACATACAGACTGGGTTAATAGCATCGCTTTCAGTCCCGATGGTAAAACCCTGGCTTCTGGGAGTGACGATCAAACAGTGCGACTTTGGCAGGTGGCATCTGGGAGAGAATTACATCAATTCACTGGACATACAAGGGATGTCAATAGCATCGCTTTCAGTCCTGATGGTAAAACCCTGGCTTCTGGGGGTGGGGATGGTGTAGTGCGGTTGTGGGATGTGGGATCTCGGAGGGAATTGCAAAATCTCTATGTCTATCAAAGCGTGAATAGCGTTGCCTTCAGTCCCGATGGTAAAACCCTCACTTCTGGGAGTGGGGATGGTAAATTGTTGCTATGGGATGCCGCTACAGGAGAGGAACTGCGGCCCTTTCGTGAAGATTATGCAAGCAGTGTCGAAAGCATCGCCTTTAGTCTCGATGGTAAATACCTGGCTTCTGGAGGTTTGAATGGTACATTACTGCTATGGGATGCGGCTTCTGGCCGGGAACTGCGCCAATTCACTGGACATACATCGGAAGTGCATAGCGTTGCCTTCAGTCCCGATGGCAAATACCTCGCTTCTGGGGGTCAGGAGGGTGTGGTGCGACTGTGGGATGTGGCATCTGGCAGGGAACTGCGCCAACTCACTGGAAATACATCCCCTGTGAATAGCGTCGCCTTTAGTCCCGATGGTAAATACCTGGCTTCTGGTAGTGATGATATTGTGGTGCGGTTGTGGGATATTGGGGACTAAATAGTGATGTCCTCACCACTGCCCTGATTTATTCAGAAAGGAATTTTAGGCCATGAAAAACAAGTACGTGCCGATTGTTGTTGGGGTGAGTCTAATTTTTAGTTCCAGCATCACCGCCACAAGTTTCGCCAGCAATTTGATTAGCAAAAATCTGGAAACAGCCGCCACAAACCACGACTTCAACTCTCCGCAATCGAGGGAAATGTCAGCAGAGAAAATCGCCCATGGACAACAACTACGCGGTGATTTCATCCTCCCCGCATTACAGCAACAAGGGATGGTAAAGCGACTGGGACAGGGAGAAGCCAGAAAAGTAATTGCCCTGAACCAAGAATTAACCGTAGTGATTTCTGCTGGTGGAGCAACTTTATTTAATATGGCTACTGGGGAAGCTCTCTGGGAAATTGATTGTCCCGCTTATGGTGGGGCTGTCAGTGCCAATGGGCGGTTATTGGCATTATATAAGAATAGAGATATTTATCTGTGGGATTTAACCACCGGGCAGTTTTTGTACCAAATCACTGAACCGGCAAAGGGTTTGGGAAGCGTCAGCTTCAGTCCAGATAGTCAAACCCTGGCTTCTGCGAATTTTGATAACACAGTGCGACTGTGGGATGTGGCTACGGGACGGGAACTGCGCCAACTCACCGGACATACAAGCAGTGTGAATAGCCTCACCTTCAGTCCAGATGGTCAAACCCTGGCTTCTGGGAGTTTGGATGATACAGTGCGGCTGTGGGATGTGGCTACGGGACGGGAACTCCGCCAACTCACCGGACATACACGGAGTGTGGATAGCGTCAGTTTCAGTCCTGATGGTAAATACCTCGCTTCTGGGAGTGAGGACAATACAGTGCGGCTGTGGGATGTGGCTACGGGACGGGAACTGCGCCAAATCACCGGACATACAGACCGCTTGTGGAGCGTCAGCTTCAGTTCAGATGGTCAAACCCTGGCTTCTGGGAGTGGGGATAAAACAGTGCGACTGTGGGATGTGGCTACGGGACGGGAACTGCGCCAACTCACCGGACATACAAACACTGTGATAAGCGTCAGTTTCAGTCCAGATGGTCAAACCCTGGCTTCTGCTGCGATTTACGATAAAACAGTGCGACTGTGGGATGTGGCTACGGGACGGGAACTGCACCAACTGGGACTTGCGGGGGGTGTGAGAAGCGTCGGTTTCAGTCCAAATGGTAAAACCCTGGCTTCTGGGAGTATTGATAAAACAGTGCGACTGTGGGATGTGGCTACAGGACGGGAACTCCGCCAACTCACCGGACATACAAGCGATGTGACAAGCGTCAGCTTCAGTCCAAATGGTCAAACCCTGGCTTCTGGGAGTGAGGACAATACAGTGCGGCTGTGGGATGTGGCTACGGGACGGGAACTCCGCCAACTCACCGGACATACAGACTATGCGCTGAGCGTAGTCTTCAGTCCTGATGGTCAAACCCTGGCTCTTGGGAGTGGGATTACAGTGCGACTGTGGGATGTGGCTACGGGACGGGAACTCCGCCAACTCACCGGACATACAAGCAGTGTGGATAGCGTCAGCTTCAGTCCAGATGGTAAATACCTCGCTTCTGGGAGTAGTGATAAAACAGTGCGACTGTGGGATGTGGCTACGGGACGGAAACGTCGCCAACTCACCGGACATACAAGCTTTGTGGATAGTGTCAGCTTCAGTCCAGATGGTAAAACCCTGGCTTCTGGGAGTTGGGATAAAACAGTGCGACTGTGGGATGTGGCTACGGGACGGAAACTGCACCAACTCACCGGACATACAAACTATGTGAGAAGTGTCAGCTTCAGTCCTGATGGTAAATATCTTGCTTCTGGGAGTTGGGATGGGACGGTGCGGTTGTGGGCTCTTGGGGACTAAATAGTATGTTTTCACCACTGCCCTAATTTATTCAGAAAGGAATTTTATGCCATGAAAAACAAGTACGCGCCGATTGTTGTTGGGGTGAGTCTAATTTTTAGTTCCAGCATCACCGCCACAAGTTTCGCCAGCAATTTGATTAACCAAAATCTTGGAACAACTGCCACAAACTATGACTTGAACTCTCCGCAACCGAGGGAAGTGTCAGGGGAGAACATCGCCCAGGCACAACAATTACGCGGTGATTTCATCCTCCCCGCATTACAGCAACAAGGCATGGCCAAGCGACTGGGACGGGGAGAGGTCAGACAAGTAATTGCTCTCAACCAGGAATTAACCGTGGTGATTGCCACTGGTGGAGCAACTTTATTTAATCTAGCCACTGGAGAGGCTCTCTGGGAAATCGATTGTCCGGCTTCGGGTGGGGCGGTTAGTGCCGACGGGCGGTTACTCGCTCTACGAAAGTACAGCGAAATTTATCTGTGGGATTTAACCAACGGGCAGTTTTTGCGAGAACTCACTGGATATACAACGGGTGTGAATAGCATCGCCTTTAGTCCTGATGGCAAATATCTGGTTTCTGGCAGTGAGGATAAAACAGTAAGACTGTGGGATGTAGTATCTGGGGGGGAACTACGCCAACTCACTGGACATACCAACAGGGTGGAAAGCGTTGCCTTTAGTCCTGATGGTAAATATGTTGCTTCTGGGGGTGTGGACAGTGTGCGACTGTGGGATGCAACCACGGGACGGGAACTCCGCCAATTCGCTCTAGATAGAAAGTATGTGAACCACATCGCTTTCAGTCCTGATGGTAAATCCTTGGCTTCTGGGGGTTTGGATGGGGTAGTAAGACTGTGGAATGTGTCTTCAGGAAAGGAATTGCGCCAGTTCTCTGTAGATCAAGATCCGGTGGTTAGCATCGCCTTTAGTCCCGATGGTAAATCCTTGGCTTCCTCTGGCAATAGTGGTAATACAGTGCGATTGTGGGATGTGGCATCTGGCAGGGAAATCCGCCAACTTACTGGATATACAAGCAGTGTGAGTAGCGTCAGCTTCAGTCCCGATGGTAAAACCCTGACTTCTGGGAGCAGTGATAATACAGTGCGATTGTGGGATGTGGCATCTGGCAGGGAACTACGTCAACTCACTGGACATACAAACAGCGTGCAAAGCGTTGCCTTTAGTCCTGATGGTCAAACCTTGGCTTCTGGGCATATTGATAATACAGTAAGACTTTGGAATGCAGCTACAGGTCAGCAAATCCGCCAACTCACACATACAGACCGGGTGAAAAGTGTCACCTTCAGTCCCGATGGGAAATACCTGGCTTCTGGGAGTGAGGATGTCACAGTGCGACTATGGGATGTGGCTACAGGACAGGAACTCCGCCAATTCAAGGGACATACAAGCAGTGTGTGGAGCATTACTTTTAGTCCCGATGGGAAATACCTGGCTTCTGGGTGTGGTAGATATTCTGGCGATGAAACAGTGCGATTGTGGGATGTGGCTACAGGAAAGGAATTGCGCCAATTTTCTGGACATACATCGGAAGTGATCGGCCTTGCCTTCAGTCCGGATGGAAAATCTCTGGCTTCTGGGACTCAGAATGGTATGGTGCGGTTGTGGGATACAACTACAGGACAGGAAATACGTCAACTCACAGTCAGTACAAACAGGGTGGATAGCATCGCCTTCAGTCCCGATGGTAAATATCTGGCTTCTGGGAGTCAGGAGGGTGTGGTGCGACTGTGGGATATAAATACAGGAAAGGAACTGCGCCAATTCTCTGGACATACAATCGTTGTGTTAAGCCTCGCCTTCAGTCCCGATGGTAAATACCTGGCTTCTGGAAGTGGAGATACTACAGTACGACTGTGGGATATAAATACAGGAAAGGAACTGCGCCAGTTCTCTGCATATAGAGGTATCGTGTTTAGCGTCGCCTTCAGTCCCGATGGTAAATACCTGGCTTCTGAGAGTGGGGATGGTGTGGTGCGATTGTGGAATCTTGGAAACTAAATAGTGATGTCCTCACCACTGCCCTGATTTATTCAGAAAGGAATTTTAGGCCATGAAAAACAAGTCTGCAGCGATTTTATTCGGGGTGAGTCTAATTTTTTGCGCCGCAAGTTCCGCCAGCAATTTGATGAACCAAAATCTTGGAACAACTGCTACAAACCATGACTTCAATTCCCCGCAACCGAGGGGCTTATTAGAGGATAAAATCGCCCAGGCACAACAACTACGCGGCTATTTCACCCTGCCCGCATTACAGCAACAAGGCATGGTAAAGCGACTGGGACGGGGAAAAGTCAGACAAGTAATTGCTCTCCAGCAAGACTTTGCCGTTGTGATCGCTACTGGTGGAGCAACTTTATTTAATCTCGCCACTGGGGAAGACCTCTGGGAAATTGATTGTCCTGCTAATGGTGGGGCAGTCAGCGCCGATCAGCGGTTATTGGCATTATATAAGGACAAAGATATTTATCTGTGGGATTTAACTACTGGGCAGTTTTTGCACCAATTCTTTGGACATACAGGCGATGTGAACAGCATCAGCTTCAGTCCCGATGGTCAAACCCTGGCTTCTGGGAGTGATACAGTGCGACTGTGGGATGTGGCTACAGGAGAGGAACTCCGCCAATTCACTGGAGATATAGACTGGGTGAATAGCGTCAGCTTCAGTCCTGATGGGAAATACCTGGCTTCTGGAGGTGGGGATAATACAGTGCGACTGTGGGATGTGGCGACAGGAGAGGAACTCCGCCAATTCACTGGAGATGCAAGCAGTGTGAGTAGCGTCAGCTTCAGTCCCGATGGTAAAACCCTAGCTTCTGGGAGTGGTGGCGATGATAAAACAGTGCGACTATGGGATGTGGCTACAGGACAAGAACTCCGCCAATTCTCTGGAGATACAACAGCCATCTTCAGTCCCGATGGAAAATACCTGGCTTCTGAGACTGGGGATGAAGTGCGACTGTGGGATGTGGCTACAGGAGAGGAACTCCGCCAATTCCAGGGACATACATGGAGTGTGAGTAGCATCAGCTTCAGTCCCGATGGGAAATACCTGGTTTCTGGGAGTGCGTGCGGTAGCCACAATTGTGATCCAGTAGCGCGACTATGGGATGTGGCTACAGGAAAGGAGATCCGCCAATTCACAGGGCATCCAAACGGTGTGTGCTGCGTCAGCTTCAGTCCCGATGGAAAATACCTGGTTTCTGGGGGGTGTGGGGATATTTATTTTGAGGGTGGTAGGGATGGTACAGTGAGACTGTGGGATGTGGCTACGGGACAGGAACTGCGCCAATTCACTGGACATGAAAGCATGGTGAGAAGCGTGGCTTTTAGTCCCGAAGGTAAATACCTCGCTTCTGGGAGTTTGGATGGGACGGTGCGATTGTGGGATATTGGGGACTAGGAACTCCGAGGAGATGGTATGACGCGGGAATGGGAGTGCGGCCATTTATAAGCGCTACATTACAAAGGAACACCACCATGAATCGAGAAATCACCATTAAATCCAGCAGCGGCAACGTATTTTATGATTTGGGTCTAGATAACCCAGAAGAACTACTTGTGAAGGCAGAGATAGCTTTTCAACTCAACAATTTAATTACCAAAAACAATTTAACTGAAACTCAAGTGGCTAGCGTTTTGGGAATTGAACTTAATCAGATTTCTGAGTTAAGAGAAGGAAAGCTGAATGGCTTTTCCTTAGAAATTATGCGTGAATTTTTGAAGGCTCTGGGTGGTGATGTAGAAAAAGAAACCCGGTTTCTAGCTCTTAGCCAGGAGTCTATATAAAGAAATCGGGTTTATCGCTCCCTGTTCCGGTACGATAGGTAACAGCCAATTAGGACAGAGAAGTAATAACTATGAAAGCTGTTGTAATGACCAAACCGGGGGGGCCGGAAGTCCTGAAATATCAAGATGTGCCGGATCCAAAACTGGAAACCGATACTCAAATTTTGGTGCGTCTGCGGGCCGCTGGTGTGAACCCCATTGATACGAAACTCCGCCAGCGAGGGACTTTGTTACCGAACCAAAAGCCAAATATCCTCGGTTGTGATGGCGCTGGAGTGGTGGAAGCGGTTGGCTCTGGGGTTAGTCGTTTTCAAGTTGGCGATGAGGTGTATTTCTGTCAGGGGGGTTTGGGTGGCCCCAGGGGGAATTATGCCGAATATATCGTGCTGGAAGAGCAACTGGTGGTGAAAAAACCGGCTTCTTTGAGCTTTGCGGAAGCAGCGGCGGCGCCTTTGGTGTTGCTGACGGCTTGGGAGGCGCTGTACGATCGGGCCCGTTTGGAAGCAGGCCAGCGGGTCCTGATTCACGGCGGTGCTGGCGGTGTCGGTCATGTGGCCATCCAATTGGCTAAACTCAAAGGTGCCGAAGTTTGCACTACCGTCAGTTCTGAGGAAAAGGCTTCTTTCGTCCGCAATTTGGGGGCAGATTTCGCTATTCTCTACAAGGAAAAAAACTTTGTGGAGGAGGTTTTAGACTGGACACACGGTGAGGGAGTGGATATTGCTTTTGACACTTTGGGGGGTAAGTTGTTTGAGGAAACTTTCCCCGCTGTGCGCATTTATGGCGATATTGTCACAATTTTGGAACCAGGGGCTGATACATCCTGGAAGGTGGCAAGAAATCGCAATCTTCGCATTAGCTTGGAGTTGATGCTGACGCCGATGTTGTCTGATAATATGGATTTGAAGTTGGACCAGGTGACGGTGCTGCGCGGGTGCGATCGGCTGATTGAAAAAGGCCAGCTCAAAATCCACCTCGGCAAAACTTTTCCCCTGAAAGAAGCAGCGGCGGCGCATACTTTATTAGAAGGTGGTTCGATGACGGGGAAGATTGCCCTGTTGATTTAAAATAGCATTAAATGCTGTCTATTTTCAGCTTTAGGGAAGCGGTTATAATTTCCCTTCTCTAAAGTTTTTTAACCTAATCCAGGCATGATGAACGCATTTTTTTGAGCGGATTTACTCCGATGGAACTTTAGCTTGGCTGTCGAGACGATGACCATAATTAAATTTAGTTTCGAGTTGGTTGTCAATCTGTAATTGACGCCAAGCCGCCTCACGTGCCTGCAACTTCCGCCAACTCTTGATTTCCCAGCTAAACTCTAATTTTTTGTTAAATCCCGTCGGAGCGGGAAAAACACCGTTAAGATGAAATAAGTTTCCACATTCATCAGGAATACCAGCTTTTACCCCCCATAAGCCAACCTCGGCGCTATTTTGAAGGGACCGCGATGGCGGAACTGACCGCCAGCATCAGGGAAAATGGCATTTTGCCACCGGTGCTGGCGCGATCGCTCGGGGATAAGTATGAAATAGTGGCGGGGGGACGGCGATATCGCGTTGGAGTTGGGTTTAACTGCAATTCCGGTGAGGGTCCGCGAGATGACTGATGTGGTGATCTCCCGGCTCAACCAACAGTTATAAAATTGTGACGATTTACTTTTTTTGAGGATTTAACTTAGATGCGCGTTTTACTTCTTTATCCCCTATTTCCCAAAAGTTTCTGGTCTTTTGAAAAAGTTTTAGAACTGGTCGATCGCCAGGTCATGCTGCCTCCATTAGGATTAGTCACAGTGGCGGCAATTCTCCCCCAAACGTGGGAATTTAAATTAATTGATCGCAATGCACAAGATTTAAACGATGCCCACTGGGAATGGGCGGATATCGTAATTTTATCCGCGATGATTGTCCAAAAACCTGACTTTCTTGCCCAAATTCAGGAAGCGAAACGACGCGGCAAATTAGTCGCCGTTGGCGGTCCCTATCCTACCGCTGTACCACAAGCAGCCAAAAATGCCGGTGCAGATTTCCTGATTTTAGATGAAGGAGAAATTACGCTGCCGATGTTTGTAGCGGCCATAGAACGAGGCGATCGGCAAGGCACTTTCCGCGCCACAGAAAAACCCGATGTGACAACTACCCCAGTGCCGCGTTTTGACTTACTGGATTTTGATGTCTATGATAATATGTCTGTCCAGTTTTCTCGCGGTTGTCCTTTTCAGTGTGAATTTTGTGATATTATCGTTCTCTATGGGCGCAAACCACGCACGAAAACTCCACAGCAAATTTTAGCCGAATTAGAACGACTCTATGAATTAGGTTGGCGGCGCGCTATTTTTATGGTCGATGATAATTTTATCGGCAATAAGCGCAATGTTAAGTTATTCCTCAAAGAATTAAAACCTTGGATGGAAAAACACAACTATCCTTTCCCCTTAAATACTGAAGCCTCAGTAGATTTAGCCAAAGACCCAGAATTGATGGAAATGATGGTTGAGTGCAATTTCAATGCGGTGTTTTTGGGAATTGAAACCCCAGATGAAGACAGCTTAACGATGACGAAAAAGTTCCAAAACACTCGTGATTCTTTAACCGATTGTGTGGAGGCAATTACTCGCGCTGGTCTGCGGGTGATGGCAGGTTTTATTATTGGTTTTGATGGAGAAAAATCCGGTGCGGGCGAGCGAGTTTTCCGCTTTGTTGAGCAAACTGCCATCCCCACGGCTTTATTTAGTATGTTACAGGCTTTACCTGATACTGCTCTTTGGCACCGGCTAAAAACCGAGGGCCGACTTGATACCAATGAAGCGGATATTAACCAGACAAATTTAATGAATTTTGTCCCCACTCGTCCTTTAGAAGAAATTGCCGACGAATATGTGGAAACGTTTTGGAAACTCTACGATCCGATTACTTTTCTCAATCGCACCTACCGCCACTTTTTGATGTTGGGTGTTCCCAAGCATCAATCCCCTTTCACATTACCAACTTGGGTGGATCTGCGCGCCTTGCTGATTGTCTGCTGGCGTCAGGGTTTTGTGAGAAAAAGTCGCTGGGTGTTTTGGCGTAATTTGTTCGGTATTTTGCGCCATAATCCCCAGGTTTTTTCCTATTATATTGTTGTGTGCGCTCACAATGAACACTTTTTAGAATATCGGCAAATTGTGCGGGATGAAATTCAAGCGCAGTTAGCTGATTATTTGGCGGCTAAACCTGCGGTTGCGGTTGACAAAGAAATTCAGTCTGCTGCTTAGATTATACCAAAAGTGCTGTAATTGGCAACCTGCAACCATATGACCAAAAAAAACGCCCGTTTTGCGGGCGTTGCCATCAGGGTGCATCTACTACTGGACTTAATATAACACGGCAAATGAGGGGTGTCACCCCTCACCCCTAAATTTTTTTGGATTTTTGGTCTAAAAAATGACATAAGTAATGACAATTTATGTTAATTTACGGATTTATTTACATATGATTTGCATTTTTATTGATGCTTAGATAGACAAAAAACATCTGAAAGCGAAAAAAAAGCGCAAAAATTAAGGATGAAAATTTCATTTCATCCTCAAAATCGCATAAAATTTATATGCAGCTTAATTGTCTTAATATTAATTTACAGATTGCAAGAAGGTTTGAACGGTGCCGTTGGGTTGGAGGAGAATGCGCAGGGTGGGAGACCGATCGTCCGCCACAGGCGACACAAAAGGCTCGCCCATCAAAGGAATACCGCTGATATCTACATGGGTTTGGGAAGCCTCACCCACAGGGGTGATTTGGGCGATCGTCCCATCGGGATTAAGTTTCAGGCTATATTCCAGAGTCGGGAGGAAACCCTCTGGCGGTTGCCAGGTCTTTTCAAAAAAAGCCTTAGCCTCCTCTAACTGGGGTATCTGCTCTAAACCAGATTCCGGCGGGACCATCTCCCCGTCCCCCTCTCGCCCCGTCTCCCCGTCTCCCGTCACCCCGTCTCCCTCAGCGGCAGCGGGAAGGGACTCATTAGGAGTTTCCAGGGGAATATTCGGGATGGGGGGCGCATCAATTCCAGCCACACTATCGATGTTCGGCTCATTCCCCCCGTCCCCCCGTCCCCCCGTCTCCCCGTTTGGCGGGGATGGTGGCGCAGCGGCGGGTTGATCCAGATTATTCCCCGACGGTGGTGGCGCCGAATTCACCATCTCCCGGTTTATAGACAAATCTTGATCGCGCCTTGCTTCAGCCAAGACATCCACAGGAGCGCGGTCCAAAGAGGAATCCTCATTTCCCCGTCCCGCCGATACCCGTCCCCCGGATGGTGCAGTGGCGGGAGTTTCATCAGGAATTATCACTAAAGGAGGATTTGCCGCCGGTGGGGGAGCGGCGGGAGGATTAACCGGAATAGTCACTGCAGAAGTTGATGGCACAGTCGCGGGGGGTGTGTCCAGATTATTCCTCGTCTCTGGTTCCAGGGGCAACTGGGCCGGTGGCGGTAGGGGGATGGGAGGCGGTGGCGGGGGTAGGACGTTACCAGTGGGGGGAAGGGGTGATGGGGTGATGGGGAGAGTGGGAGACGGGGAGACGGGGAGACGGGGGGACCCGGAGACTGGGAGACGGGGAGACGGGGAGACGGGGGGACGGGGGGACCCGGAGACTGGGAGACTGGGAGACTGGGAGACGGGGGAACTGGGAGACTGCTCCTGCTCCCCTGAGCCGCCGCGCAACGCAAAAGCCGCCGTACCCAAGACGAGCAGAAGCACACCACAGGCGGAAGCGATACCGACCATGTTGGCGGTTTTGATGGGTTGGCGTCTTTCCAGCGCGCCGATCGGGAAAGACTGACCCATCATTTCGGCACCCCAGGCGTCGAGAGCGGTGGCGAGGTCAAATAATTGGAGGGTGCCCAAGTGAACCAGGGGGCCAGATTCGGGGGTAGCCAGGGGTCCGAGGGATAATTCGTGGCGGGTGACTCCGACGCGGCGCAGGAATATCTCTTCTCCCATCTCCTCCGATCGGCTGAGGGTTGGGTTTTCTTCCTCAACCCAACCGCCGCTCCTACTGGGGGACCAGGGGACTGGGGAAACACTCCCCGTCTCCCCGTCTCCCTGTCTCCCCGTCTCCCCGTCTCCCCTGCTCCCCGTCTCCCCGTCTCCCTCGGCGTCGGGGTTTGGAGGTAGGGCTACAGTTTGATGCGGATGGGGTTGGAGGATTTTTTCTACGTAGGTGCTGACAGCATTGTGGAGAGCTTCCAACTCGGCGCCATTGCCTGTAAGCATCACGTGTTCTTCGGGGCTGAGCTGGGGAGCGTCGAAACTCAGGTTAAAGCTGAGGTTGTGAAGAGGCAGCCCCCACTGGAAAAAATTGCGTTTGGCGCTGATTTCCAGAGTACATGTGGGGGGCGTCCACCGCCGCTGAACCGAGTTGAAAGAGGACATAAGACAAGTGTCAATTTGGTTAATTCTGAATTGTAGCCAGAAACCGGGTTTCTTAACCATAAGGGCGAAGCATTCGCATATCCAGCGTCTGGGTTAACCACCAAATCACGAGAGCGCGCCAAATCACGAGAGCGCGAATGCTTCGCCCCTACGTGGATTCCAAAGTGTGGCAAAGGCGTTTAAAACCCAATGGACTGCTGTAGAAAAGCAAATCAACCAGGAGTTTTAGGGCTAAGTCGGTTAACTGATTGGGGGAGATATGTTCATCGCTGCCCTCTGGCTGGGCAAAAGTGCGGGTGTACTTTTGGCAAAATTTATCAAGATAGTCGCCGATGAGGGGAATGTCATCAAGTGGTCGATTTTGCTGGGTTAGCTGTTCGGCGGCTTCGACGGCGCGGCGGATTAATTCTTGATTTTGTTGGGCGAGGTAGGAGCAGATGGAGGCTATAGCTTCAGTTTGGGCGGGGTCGATTTCGACTTCATTGGGGTTTTGAATGGCGGAGATGACTGGCCCTTCTACATTCAAGGTGACGGCGGTGGTGATGATCGCTTGCGAGCCGATGTCGGCTAGGGATTCTAGGGCTAATAAAACTAAGTTAAGATAGTTTTTCATGTTAAGGTTTGTAGTTGGGCTTTAGCCCAATGATGTTAAGGTTTGTAGTTGGGCTTTAGCCCAATGATGTTAAGGTTTGTAGTTGGGCTTTAGCCCAACTACGAACTTTTTTGAGGGCTGAAGCCCAACTACGAACTTTTTTGAGGGCTGAAGCCCAACTACGAACTTTTTTGAGGGCTGAAGCCCAACTACGAACTTTTTTGAGGGCTGAAGCCCAACTACGAACTTTTTTGAGGGCTGAAGGAGGGTGCTACGAACCCACTATTTAAGATAGGCGATCGTCACACCGCTGCCCCCTTCTTTTTCCGGTGCTAATTCATAATGACTAATTTGGGGATGTTGTGCTAAGAAAGCGTGAACTCCTTGGCGGAGTTTGCCGGTGCCTTTGCCGTGAACTATCCAGACGGCGCCGCTGGTGGGGATAGCGGCGGCGATCGCCCGATCGAGTTCCACTTCCCCATCCGCCACCCGACTCCCCCGGATATCTACCGTATTCCGAGAAGTGCGGATGGTAGGAACAGCGACCCGAGGCTCCCCATCTCCCTTTTTCCCCGTTTCTGAGTCTCCCCGTCTCCCCGTCCCCCCGTCTCCCTTCGGTGTAGTGGTCGGTTTTTGACCGTCGAGAGATTCGATATCCTCTAGGAGAACAGTCATTTTCATAATCCCAAACCGGACTGTCAGCTCTTGTGACTCTTCCGAGATTTCCAAAACTTCTGCAGTTTGCCCCAGTTTGGGGATGCGGATGCGCTCTCCCAGTTGTGGTTTATATTCCGGTTTCGGTTTGGCAACTTTCTGGCGGGAGGGGAGATGTTGTTGGGAAATTTGCTCTAAAGCCAGAGTGGCTTGCTGTGCATCTTGGCCCGTGGGGGTTCCTTGTTGGAGCTGACGGATAACTTTGGCAATTTCCGCTTTCGCACGCTCGAGTTCTTGTTGTACTTCCTGCTCTTTTTGCCACTTGAGCTGACGTTCTCGCTCTTCTAAAGATGCTGCAGCGGCGGATAGTTCCCGGTTGAGTTGTTCCGTAGCTTGGAGGAGAGCGGCGGCTTGTTGGGCTTTGGTTTCTTGCCGTCGCCGCTGTTCTTCTAACCCAGCGATCGCCCGCTCAATTTCCGCCCCACCGGAAGGTGCCACCAAACTTTTTGCCAAAGCAATAATTTCCCCAGCTAAACCCAAGCGACTGGCAATAGTTAAAGCATTAGAACGGCCCGGAATTCCCCACAGGAGGCGGTAAGTAGGAGATAAGCTGATATCATCAAATTCTACCGCCGCATTTTCAAACCGTGCATCGTCATATTTGAGCGCTTTTAATTCCCCATAGTGAGTAGTCGCCACAGTGAGACAAGCATTATCAGCGAGATACTTCAGCAAAGCAATGGCCAAAGCGCTACCTTCCGATGGGTCAGTGCCCGCCCCCACTTCATCTAATAATACGAGACTGGCGGGAGTGATTTGCTCCAAAATGCGTCCAATGCGGCGGATATGACCAGAAAAAGTCGATAGACTTTGCTGCAAAGATTGCTCGTCACCAATATCTGCCAACACCATATCAAACCAGGGGATTTCTACCGGTTCTCGGGCGGGCAAAAACATCCCAACTTTAGCCATCAGCGCCGCCAGTCCCAGAGTTTTGAGAGTGACAGTTTTGCCACCGGTATTTGGTCCGGTGATGGCAACAACCCGAATTTGGGGAGGGATGGCGAGGTCAACTGGCACCACTGCGGGGCCTTGTTCATGTTGCTGTTGCCAAACTAACAGGGGATGGCGCAGTTGTCGCAGGGTGATTTGCTCTTGGCGGTTGTCCGCAGTGATATCAATAAATGATGGGGGGTTGGCGCCTAACCAGAGACTATAGCGAGCCCTAGCGGTGGCTAAGTCTAGGGTAGTGGCAATGGCTACCAGTAGCTCTAAATCTTCGGCGACGGCGCCAACTTGCTCGGTGAGAGTGCGGCGGATGACTTCTTCCTCGGTTTTTTCTTGGCGCACCAGCACCCGCATTTGGTTGTTAGCGTCGCTGATGGCGTAGGGTTCCACGTAGAGGGTGGCGCCGCTGGTGGAGGTGTCGTGGACAATACCGGGGATGGCGTCTTTGTGACTGGCTTTGATGGGGATGACAAAGCGATCGTCCCTTTGGGTGATGACTTGCTGCTGCACCGCATTCCCGTGACGCTGTATAATATTTTGCAGAGTTTGGTAAATTCGGTCTCGGGATAGACGCAGTTTGTGGCGAATTTCGCCCAGTTTCACCGAAGCGCGATCGGCCACTTTCCCCCGCTCATCGATGCAGTGGTGAATTTGCTGCTCAATTTCTGGATAAGTGCGCAAATCTGCCACCAAAGCCGTCAATACCGGTAAGTTTTCCTCATTATCGATAGTCCGACGCAAACCACGAACCCCAGCCAGAGTAGTGGCAATATCCAGCAGTTCCTCACCAGAGAGAACACCTTGCCGTTTGGCGCGTTCTATAGAATCCGAGATATCGCAAATACCCTCAAAAGACAAACCGCCACTAGCTGAGGTTTCCAGGCGGTAGGCTTCTTTAGTTTGGGATAATAACTGCTCCGTTTCCTCCAGAGTAGAGGGAATCGACAACTGCCATGATGCCACAACCCCCAGCTTCGTGGCGGCAAAAGTGGCCAAATGCTCGCATAGGCGGGGCCACTCCAGGAGTTCTAGAGTTTCCGAGTGAATCAAAGTTGAATCCCGCTGAATATCAAGGTTTGTAAGCAACTGATTTGAAATTAGATTTAGTTAACTGGGGCAGCCGTAGGGGCAATTCAGGAATTGCCCCTCAAATTTATACTACATTTTGGTTTCTATCGTACCACAAAAATCAGGATTTGCCTGCAACAGCGGGTTCATAGAGGTACTCAAACCAGTTACCGTCCGGGTCCTTGCAGTAAAATGAGGCGGTCCCGTCCCGGTGGTTGTGAATGTCAGTGACGGGGAGTCCTTGGGTTTTGAGCTGCTGGTAGGCGGTTTCCATCGGGAGGCGATCGGCAAACACAAACCCAAAATGCGGGCCCGCCTGCTTGTACCCCGGACCGAGCAACGCCAAACCATCATCCCCCGCTTTCAGATAGGCCCAGTCCGCATCCTGCCAAGCCACATCCATCCCCAAATTTTGATAAAATTCTACCGCCCGCCCCACATCCTGCACGCAAATCGCCACATGTCCCAGTCGTTTCAACTCCATAAGTTCTTTGTCCTTGGTCATTGGTCCTTGGTCTTGATTAATAAATGTATCTAAATGTTAAGGGTTGTGTCATTTTATGGATATAAGGGGCGGGGGGCGGAAATCCGGTCAAATGTCCGTGATACGATGGGATCCCGTAATCATAAGAAAAGACTGGGAGAACATCTTTGGCATTAAGGGTTGCTGTTGTGGGAGGAGGTCCAGCAGGTTCCTCGACTGCTGAGACGCTAGCGAAAGCTGGTATTGAAACTTTCTTGTTTGAGCGCAAGCTGGACAATGCCAAGCCTTGTGGCGGCGCTATCCCCCTGTGTATGGTGAGCGAGTTTGACTTGCCACCGGAAATCGTGGACCGGCGGGTTAGAAATATGAAGATGATCTCCCCGTCGAACATCGAGGTAGATATCAAATTAACTAATCAAGATGAGTATATCGGGATGTGCCGCAGGGAAGTTATGGATGCGTTCCTGCGCGATCGGGCGGCGAAACTCGGTGCTAACTTGATTAATGGTACTGTCCACAAACTGGATATCCCCAACTCTGATAAGGAGCCTTACACTCTCCACTATGCGGACCATTCTGATGGTAGCGTCACGGGGACTCACAAAACCCTGAAAGTGGATTTAGTGGTGGGTGCGGATGGCGCTAACTCTCGGGTCGCCAAGGCGATCGATGCGGGAGATTATAACTACGCGATCGCCTTCCAAGAGCGGATCCGCCTCCCAGAAGACAAAATGGCCTACTACCAAGACCTCGCGGAAATGTACGTGGGTAACGACGTTTCCCCCGACTTCTACGCCTGGGTATTCCCCAAATACGACCACGTAGCCGTAGGGACTGGCACCATGAAGGTGAACCAGGCGAAAATCAAACAACTACAAGCAGGCATTCGCGCCCGCGCCGCCAAACGTCTCGAAGGCGGTAAAATCATCAAAGTAGAAGCACACCCCATCCCAGAACACCCCCGTCCTCGCCGCGTTGTGGGCCGCGTGGCTCTGGTGGGAGACGCCGCTGGTTACGTTACCAAATCTTCCGGCGAAGGTATCTACTTCGCCGCCAAGTCTGGGCGGATGTGCGGCGAAATGATTGTGGAAGCCTCTAACAACGGTCAGCGCATCCCCACAGAAGCCGATTTGAAACAATACCTGCAGCGGTGGGATAAAAAATACGGTATGACTTACCTAGTGCTGGATATCCTGCAACGGGTTTTCTACCGTTCCGACGCCACCCGCGAGGCGTTCGTAGAGATGTGCGCCGATATGGACGTGCAACGTCTCACCTTTGACAGCTATCTCTACAAAACCGTAGTCCCAGCTAACCCCTTTATCCAGATGAAAATCACCGCCAAAACCATTGGCAGTCTGCTCCGGGGTAATGCTTTAGCGCCATAGGATTTTACTGATTACTTTTTTTATCGTTGGGTGGGCATTGCCCACCCTTTTTTTATCGCCCCCATTAACTCCGGTGGGGCAACCTTTTTTGATAAGTGAGCAATGCCTACCCTACTCAGAATATGGGCGGCGAGAACTCACCAGGGAGGCAATATCCGCCGATGGAAGCTGATAAAAATACTCCCGGCGAAACTGCTCTTCCCGAACGGCGGCGAGAAATTTGGCAATGATATCCTGTGATAGCGGCTGTGAGTTTGGGTCAAAGCGGAAATGCAGATTATCCCCAACAGCGTTGATGTGGAAACCCGATAATTCCAGAGTTTCTAGTCCCACAGCTAAAGCCCCACGACCCACCCCCAGTTTAGCCTCTAGTTGCGCTTTTGTACAACTCTCCCCGGTGCGGTTCAGGTATTTAGCCACACCCACTAATTGCCGCCATACCTCCTCTGGGGTAAATTTGGGTTGAGCATTGTAGGCTAAGGCTAATTGTTTTTTATCGGCAATTGCTGCCTGTAAAGCCGATTCTAAATCCTCCCAACTCTCTGGGCAATGATTAACTACCAGAAAATTTTCTCCTAAATCGGCAATTTCCTCAACTCCATTCCGCAAGTCAACTATATCCACTTTTTTAGTGCTAATGCCATTTTCGGGGAAATCGGCAACGGCTGGCCGCACAGCAATCAGCCTCACATGATAGTTGTTTTGGTCGTTATTTTTTTTGTTGTAGTTATTATAATCTAATTCTACGATGGCATCGCAGCGTCCTGGGGGAATTTCATCTTTATAATGTCCCCACCAAATGCCGGTAAAACCTTTGCTGGTGGAATCATCCCGAATTTTAAAATCCGTTTTGATGTAGGTGACTTTCTTTTTGGAGAAATCCTGAATATTTTCATGCCAAGGATTTTCAAACCAGCAGTTTTTGATGAGTAACTGGGGGACGGGATTGCCCATCCCACATGGTTCTAATAACTTTAGCTCCCGAAATAACTGATTGCCTAATTCTGCCACGGTGACGACTAAATCGGCTTTGATAACTGGTCTGCCTAAACCACCTGTCCCCAGTTTGTCCCACAAATGGCGGTTAATTCCTTCGCGAAATATGGGGATATTGGCGGCGGGTAAGCTCAAACCGGCGGCCATCGGATGTCCGCCAAACCGGTGCAATAAGTGGGATTGATTTTTCACTAATTCATATAAATCAATTCCTTTGACGGAACGCGCCGAACCTCTGGCAAGGGTGAGGGATGTTTCTGGGGGAGATGCTTCTGTATCTGTGGTTTGGGTGCTAAGTAAAATCGTGGGTCGATCGCATTCCCGCGCCACTTCCGATGCCACTAAACCTAACACACCGGGTGGCCAGGATGTGTCTTCTAAAACGATAACGCTAGTTGTGGATAAGTCTATCTGTTTTAATTGCGCTTTGACGCTAGCCACGGCGTCTTTTTGCAGAGCTTTGCGCCGTCCATTGGCAATTTCTGTGTCCATTGCCAGTTTCTTGCAGCGTTCTGCATCGCGACTGGTAAGCAGTTCGACGCAGAAAGAGGCATCTCCTTGGATGCGACTAACGGCGTTCAGCCTCGGACCGATGCCAAAGGATATATCGGTGGGACGATCGCCACTGCCTTTGCAAAAATCGAGCAAAAATCCCACTCCTGGACGCCGCCGCTGCTCTTTTGGCAGATTTGATTCCCGTTGCAGTCTGGCAATTCCCAACTGAGCCAAATAACGACAGTCTCCCCGCAGTTCTACTAAATCCGCAATTAGGCCGATCGCCACCAAATCCAGTAACTCCTCTAGAGGTTGTGCAGGGGTTTGGGGAGCCTTCAAATACATCGCTTCCACCAACTTATACGCCACCGCCACCCCAGAAAGTGTGGCCAAAGGATGCTCTGGCGGTAAATAGCGGGGATTGATAATCGCCACCACTGGCGGACGCTGTTCTGGCACAGTGTGATGGTCAGTAACTATGACATCAATTCCCAAACTAGCGGCATATTCCAGCTCATCTAAATTGGTACTGCCAGTATCGCAAGTGACGATTAAACTAATTCCCTTGGCTGCTAAAGCATCAATCCCAGCGCGGGTTAAACCGTGAGATTCCTTGAGGCGATTGGGGATATAATAAATCAACTGTTTTCCCTGGGGGAAAAACTGCCCCAACCCATCCCATAAAACAGCAGTAGCAGTGACGCCATCGGCATCAAAATCCCCCCAAATCGCCACTTTTTCTCCCTTGGCGGCGGCGGCGAGGAGGCGATCGACCCCCCAAGTCATATCCCAATCAAATTCAAACGGACTAGAACTGGGATAAACATCCGTATCCAAAAACCGCCCTAAATCATCCCTATCTCTAATCCCCCTTTGCCACAGCAACTGCGCCGCATAATCCCCCCCCACATCCGGCGCATACCGGCGAATTTCCTTCGCCACCCATTCCGGCGGCTTCACCTTTTCCGCTACTTCCCAACTTGGTTCTATTTCAGCCATTAGCCGCCCTAACTCATAACGATAGTTTCTAGTTTAAACCCAGTCGTACCCCTCCCCCAAAGTTTCTTTAATAAAATTTAATATTTATCCATATTGACAGCTAGTTACGGGATTAGGTATAATGGAAAGCTAGTAGGCTAGACAAAATAATAGATTGAGTTTTGCCATATGCCAGAAACGTTAAAAGCCATTTACCACAATGGCGCATTCATCCTGGAAACACCAGATGATTTACCCGAAGGGACTGAGGTAGAAATTTTGATGAAATCTTCTCACCTTTTGCTGCACCCAATTTCTGATATAACAGAAAAACAACGGTTTCTCAAAGCGTTGGTTGAGCGGATGCAGCAAAATCCCATCCCATTCAATGCGCCTAGCTTCACCAGGGAGATGCTCCATGAACGCCGTTAAAAACATATTGTAAGGGCAATAAATATCTTTAAAAATTTAATTGTATGATAATTTTAAGGATATATTATGTATGTTGCAGTAAAATAATGTCATCAAACACTTGAAATCAACAAAAATCTAATATTCTGGAAGTAGCATTGACTCAGATACAGAAAGGCTGGCGGCTGAAACAGCGCTTAAAAGTTTGCAAGAATCATCCTAAACCAGGCAAATTATCTTAGCTGAATCGAGCATGGCATTGTATCCAATGTTAGCGTGATGGGCACGGCATTGCCGTGCCCCTACAGAAATTCCAAAAATTATGCCAAGGTATGAGGGAAAAATTACAAGAAATCAGCATGGACAACCAACCACCAATTAAAGATGAAAACCTGCTGCGCCAAGCACTAACACACCGCTCCTATGTCAACGAAAACCCGGAGGCGGAAGATAACGAACGCCTGGAGTTTCTCGGTGATGCTGTGCTAAATTTTTTAGTAGCAGAACTGTTGTATAACCGCTATCAAGATATGAGCGAAGCCCAACTGACCCGCCTGCGTTCTGCCTTGGTGGATGAAAAGCAATTGGCAAATTTTGCGGTAAAATTGGGGTTGGGGGAGCAATTGCGCTTGGGTAAAGGGGCGATAAAAGATGGGGGCAGAAAAAATCCCGCGTTGCTTTCCGATGCTTTTGAAGCGATAATCGGCGCTTATTTTATGGATGCCAAGATTACCGCTGTGCGCAAATACGTACAACCGATGTTTACGGAGGTAGCCGATCGCATCGTGTTTCCCGTCAGCGACGAGGAGGAGAAAAATTTAATCGATTTTAAAAATCAATTCCAGCAATGGGCTCTGGAAAAACAAGGGGAAAATCCAGAATATTGTATTACTAATGAATCCGGGCCCGACCACGCCAAAGAATTCACCGCCGAAGTACGGGTAAAGGGGAAATTGTATGGTGTAGGGAAGGGCAAGCGCAAGCAAGATGCAGAAAAACGGGCGGCACAAACCGCACTGAAAAAGCTGGGTTTGTAGTAAAATTAGGGTTTTTCAGGGGTAAATTTGCCCCGCCTTGACATTTGTGCTGCTGTATGCTAGGGTAATTTTGGATTGATAAATCCAGTCAGCCTAATCAGCGCCAGACCAAAGGCGCAGAGTGGAGGAACCAAAACAATTCCGGGGCGTATCTCCAGGGGGAAAACAGGAGATGGGCATCTTCCAGCCCTAGCCCGTCAGCTAACTCCGCAGGCATTGGGAAGAGACTGAAGAGCAGGCATTTCTCACTGACAAGAGCATGGCTCTCCTCAGATCCAAAGTTAACAGGGAAAGCCAAGCGGCTGGGTACTGTTTGGTATTGATGTGAGTAAGCGGGGGGATCGCTTATTAGGTCAAAAGTAGGAGCGATCGCCCTTCGCTCCTAATCATAACATCCATTGGTTTTTAAAAACCGGTTCATCGCCACCAGGGAAATCGTGAATGGGCGAAAAACTGGTGCATCAAAAAACCAATTTGACATCAATTGCCAACCATTAAACGGCCATATATTGGACTTTCATATGGACACAAAGCCAAAAATTAGGTATATAGAAACTACAAAAACCCGGTAGCTACAAGAAACCGGGTCGATCGCATGGTTTCTCAAAGAGGAGGTAAAGCGATGGAAACCTGGCAGGGAGTTCTAGCGACATTCACCTTTGTTGGGGTGATTTTTTTCATAATGACCGAGTGGCTGCATCTGACGATCGCCGCTTTTCTAGGGGCATTATTGCTAGTATTTGCCCATGTAATGACTCTAACCGAGGCTGTGGCATATATCAGCCGCAGCTATCAAACCTTGGCCTTATTTTTCGGAGTTATGATTTTGGTGCGAGCCTTTGAGCCCACGAAAGTGTTTGAATACTTAGCCACCAAGATGGTGATTTTAGCCAAAGGAGAAGGCAAGCGTTTACTGTTGGGTATTGTGGCAATTACTACCCCGATTTGTGCCATGCTACCCAATGCCACAACAGTCATGTTACTAGCCCCATTAATTCCCCCTTTAGCCCAAGAAATCGGGGTTGATTTCGTACCATTGCTGATTTTGATGGTATTTGTGGCCAACAGTGCGGGATTGCTCACCTTAGTAGGAGACCCCGCCACATTTATCGTGGGAGATGCGATTAATATCAGTTTTGCCGACTACCTCATGCGCCTGAGTTTGGGGGGATTGCTGGCTGTAGTCACCATTGTAGTGATGCTGCCATTTTTATTTGCCAAAACATGGCGGACAAAATTGGAGAACCTCAACGAGCTGCCCCACCCCCAAATCAATCATCCCCGGATTTTAGTAGTGGGAATTTTAATCGCCGCTTTCGTTTTGCTGTTTTTTGTCGTGGGAGACTCGCTCCCAGTACCCGTACCACCAGCGGCGGTGGCTTTGATGGGAGCAGCTTTAGCATTACTGCTCGCACACCACAGCGGTATTGATACAGTCAATCATATTTTGCGCGATGTGGACTGGAGTACATTGCTATTTTTCATGTCCATTTTCGTTGTGATTGGAGGTTTGGAAAAAACCGGCGTTATCGCCAACTTATCAGGATTTTTGGCGATAATTTTGGGCAAAAACATCGCCTTGGGTTCCCTGGTGTTGATTTTTGCGGTGGGGCTGCTTTCCAGCGTGGTGCCTAATATCCCCCTGGTGGTGGCGATGGTGCCCCTACTAAAACAGTATGTGGTGCAGGTGGGTTTGGTTGGACCGGAATTTTTAAACCCCAACTTTGCGGGTCAATGGCCCCCAGAAGTGCTGCCCCTGTTTTATGCGATGATGTTTGGTGCGACTTTAGGAGGAAATGGCACTTTAGTGGGTGCTTCTGCTAATATCGTGGCGGCGGGGATTTCTGAGCTGCACGGACAGCAGATTTCATTTAAAACTTTTCTCCGCTATGGGTTGCCCGTGATGACGATGCAGTTAATAGCATCAGCTTTTTATGTAAGCGTTTGCTTTTTGCATTGATGAAAAATGGGGCATACCAGCCCCATTTTTTAGTTTATGGGGAGTCCATAGATTCGCTGGTGGTGTTGCGGCGGCGCGATCGCTTCTCCGTCGTCGGGCGTGAAGCCCGCTTTAACCCTGCCCTTTCCGCCTTATTGCGCTCATAAGTAATTAGCTTGCCATAATATTCGTGCTTGCTCAAATTCACCGAGAGAAAAATATGGTCTCGCACATTGCCAAACCCCTTATCGGAAAAGAATTTCACCGCCCCAGTATTTTCGGGGTCAGTATCTACGAGCATGAAGCGTACCCCATCCTCAATCATCCTTTCCACCAGATTATCCACTAATTTCCCCGCCACGCCGCGTCGCTGAAATTTAGGACTGACGCCCAACCACAGAATATAACCATAAGTCCAAGAACCCTTGCTGATAATTGTGCCCAAAATAAATCCGGCTAAATTATCATCAATTTCCGCCACCAGACAGTAGTCAGAATCGGTATTGAACAGTCCCACTACTTCCCACTCATCCCAAGTGCGATACAAGTAGGGATATAAATCGCTGGTAAACAGTTCCTCACCTAAGTGGTAAACCGGCGCCAAATCATCAATTTCTATGTCACGGATGTTAACTGGGGATTGACTGGACGATGCCCCATCACCGTTATGAGCCGTAGTCATAAATGAAAATTTTTTTACTTAATTGCTTACAAACAAACTTCCTGAATATCCGCCAAATTGGTCAAGGTATCCCATCCCTGAATAGTATCACTATTAGAAGCAGATAGCCGCTGACACCGCAGGGCAAAGGGACATTCTAGGCACTTGTTGGCCGCCGATAAGGGCACTTGGGGAAAGAGTTCTCCCGTAGCCTCATAAGCCTGCAACCAACCTTGAAACCGCTTCAGGATGCGGGTCAAGTCCCGTTGAGTTTCCTCATGCTTGGCCGAATCATAGCTACAGGTGAGGCTTTGGGCTTTCCCGCCAGATTGGACAAACCAATAAGTCATAGAAATCATCTCCGGGGGATAATCGCTAGTTTCGGCCATGATGAACAGATATAGCCGCGTTTGCCACTCACGCGCAAGGGAGCGGGTTTTTTGCGAGAGGGGATAGGTTTTCCAGTCAAAAATGCGAGCGGAGTTACTGTCGGCGATGAGCAAGTCATACACCGCCGTGAGCATATAGCCTTGAAAATGGCAACTGCGCCAGTGTTCCGCTTGGCGGAATGTCTCCTTGGGGGGGTGGGGAGAGAAAATTTCCGGGACGGCTTCCTCTAGAGCATTGATGGAAGATTGCATCTGGGGGTCAACGGCGGCGAGGGATGCTATGGGTAAACCCAGCTCTCGCTGCTGCATCAGCTTGTGAAAGCGACTACCCCAGCTCAAATGTTGCCACTGCTCTGGGGTTGGGGGGGGGTTGAGGCGTTCTAAGTAGATATGTTGAAACTTGCGGGGGCAGGTTTCTAGGTGTTTGAGTTGTGCTTGAGACAGGCGCATATTGGTTATTGGTCATTAGTCCTTGGTCATTTGTCCGCCAGAAACCGGGTTTCTTAACCAAATCTCGGTTAGGATCCCAGGACTGTCACAGAAACCCGGTTTCTTTTCCAAGTCAAATGACCAATGACAAAATTATGGTGTGGATTTAGATAAAACGAAGATGCTGCCGCCGTTACCGCGTCCGATGCGGAGGTTTTCATCGAGGTAGGTGATATCAACCCAACCTTGCTGGCGTTCTGGGTTGAGGGTGATGTCGATCGGGAGGAATTTTTTCCCGGTTTCCACGGTGGCAATGAATTGATCTGGATTTTGGTAGGATAGCAGGCGCATTGGGCCAGTGATGTTCCGCTCGAACTTTATGCCTAGACGAATGGGGGAAAGAGCCTCGAAGCGGGCGGAAACGCTGACGATGCTTTCGAGAAGGGGTAAGCTGTAAATTTCGGCGATATTGTAGATTTTGCCCGAGCCGCTGCGGATGCACTGGTATATCGGTCCGAGTTTGGCCAGGGGCAGACGATCGATATTTAATAGCTCACTGCTGGTGGTGTAGAGCAGTTGCCAATTGCCCTCGAGCAGGGAAAGCGCTTCTGTGGGGGCGTTTGTGGGGTTGCGGTCTTCCAGGGAGGCGATCGCCGCCTGAATCGCCTGTTTTTCCGCCTTAGTCGCCAGCACACCTCGATTTTTGCCCACCAGTGCTTGTAACAGCTCAGCTTTTCCCAGCATTATATTTTTACCCCTCTTACACCAATTCCCATATTTAATTATTATCAATCTGTGTCTGCTCCGTGAAGGTGGTATTTTATTACCAACCACCCTGTTACCAGAGGTACGGGTAAGGCGAACTTAAGGACGCCACCTGTCGTCCATTCCACCTGCTTAACTTCCAGGAGTGTCAGATGTCTGACCCGATTTACTTGCGTAACCCTTCTTTAACCCAGCAACCCCGCTATAAACCGGCGGAGGTGATTCGCTCCCAGCAGCAGCCTTCGATTCTCGACTGGCTCGAATCTAGTGGTAGGTTGCTAGCGCGGGATCCTAGCGATGAACCTGGATACGGCGAGGAGGAAGAAGAAATCTCCGAGCTGATGTCAGTGGATGATGGCGGCTACGAGGAGGAAGAAATGGATCTCGACGATGCAGATATCGACTAAAGATGTGGGGAGTTTGGTCAGGGTGGGGAGACGGTCCCCCGTCCCCCCGTCTCTCGTAGCTCCCGGAAGGAGCATCCCCGATATTGGATCCAGTGGTGTGTTAGGAGTGAAATTATTTTGCCGTGGACGCTAAGTTATTTTCAGTTGGCCCTAAAAAATTGACGGGAACTTTCGCGTTCTCCGTACTAGCTGCCTTGCTGTTGCTGACCAGTTCCCTGCTGGATGTGATGGCCGATCGCTGGTCAACCCCTGTTACTTCCCTGACCCTACCGATGCTAGTTTGCGGCTTAGCCGCAGGGTTACTGGGTTATGGGGTAGTGCCCATGCTGCAGTGGCTGAAAACCGGTCAAGTCATCCGCGAAGACGGCCCCCAAGCCCACTTGCGCAAAGCTGGCACGCCAACGATGGGAGGCGTGTTTTTTGTCCCAGTGGCAGTTTTGGTAGCCCTGTTGTGGTCTGGGTTTGCCCCAGAGGCATTAGCAGCTAGTGCCCTAACATTAGCTTACGGTTTCATCGGCTGGGTGGATGACTGGCAGATTTTGCGCCAGAAGTCGAACAAGGGTATATCCCCCCGGGCGAAGTTGGCGGGGCAAATTGGTTTTGCCTTGCTGTTTTGTTTGTGGCTGGCTTTCACGCAACCGGCGAGCATCACTGATGTGGCTTTGCCTTTTGGCTTAGTGTTGCCTTTGGGCTTGCTATTTTGGCCTTTAGCCGCTTTCGTGATGGTGTCGGAAAGCAATGCCACTAATATCACTGATGGTGTGGATGGACTGATGGGAGGCACTGGGGCGATCGCTCTGTTCGGTTTAGGCGCGATCGTCGCCGACAAATCCCCCAGTTTGATGGTATTTTGTGCCTGTATGAGTGGCGCCTGTCTCGGTTTTCTCGCCCACAACCGCAACCCCGCCCGCGTCTTCATGGGGGATACCGGTTCTTTAGCCCTCGGTGGCGCCCTCGCCGCCGTAGGTTTGCTCAGCAGTTCCCTCTGGAGCCTATTTCTGATTAGCGGTATTTTCTTCGTGGAATCCCTTTCCGTCATCGCCCAAGTCAGCTATTACAAAGCCACCAAAGGGCCAGACGGTAAAGGCAAACGCCTGTTAAAAATGGCACCTATGCACCACCACTTAGAACTGAGCGGCTGGTCAGAAATCAATATCGTAGTTGCCTTTTACGGCATTCAGGCTCTCCTTGTCTTCCTCGCCTGGGTGATTTTATAGCATTAGTCATTTGTCCTTGGTCAAATGACTAGGGACAAATGACCAATGACAAAGGACTTTCCACCAATGACCTTACCAAAACTATCGGTAGTGGTGCCCGTATTCAACGGTGAGGAAGATTTGCCGGAGTTGATGGATTGCCTGAAATCCCAAACCTACCCGCCAGAGCAAGTCGAATATATCATCGTTGATAATAACAGCCGCGATCGGACAAGCGCCATCCTCACCGGTGCTGCCGAAGCCAATAATACCCTATTCCCCCTCAAACCCCAGAGGGAAACCCAGATTCAGAGTTCCTACGCCGCTCGCAACCGAGGCATCCAAGCCGCCACCGGCGAAATCATCGCCTTTACCGATGCCGACTGTCGCCCCGAACCAGACTGGCTCCTCAACCTCATCAAACCTTTTGAAAAACCAGAAGTGGGAATCGTCGCCGGAGAAATCACCGCCTATCCCGGCCCTACCCTCCTGGAGAAATACGCCCAGCGCAAAGATGTTTTATCCCAAAAGCATACCTTAGCCCATCCCTTCTGCCCCTACGGCCAAACTGCAAACCTCGCCGTCCGGCGGCAAATCTTCACCGAAATTGGATTATTTCGCCCCCACCTCACCACCGGCGGCGACGCCGACATCTGCTGGCGGGTATTGCGCCAAACCAACTGGCAGCTAGAATTTGCCCCCGATGCCATAGTGAAACACCGCCACCGCCGCACCCTCAAGCAGCTACAAAGTCAGTGGCGGCGTTACGGGGAATCAAATCGCTACCTGCATCAACTCCACGGGGTGGAACTGGGACGGCCTTTCACCGCTTATGAATGCTTTTATCGCCTCAGTCGCTGGTTACTCAAAGAGGTGCCCGTTATCGGTGGCAAGTGCTTCCAGGGGAGAGCAGACTTAGTAGAAATCTTCATCACTCCCCTAGACTTGATTTGCGCGATCGCCAGAGCAGCGGGCCAGCAAAACAGCAGCCTGCCACCGCAAGCCGAGCAAATCGAACCCCTGAACCGGTCTTCGGAGCAGGTGGGGTGAGAGAAACCCGGTTTCTGGTTTACTCTTTTTCTTTCACTTCATTAAAGGCTTTAAACGCTTGCCAGAGAAAAATCCCTGACACCAGAAGGGTAAAAACAATTTGCAGAATCAGGTCAGTAGAAATCGGTAGTTCCATCGCAAGCATGGCGTTAACTTCCTAATAATTCTTCATAAATAGGCAAACATATTGCCCGGGGCTAGGAGAACGGGGGCAGAGCCAAACCGAAAAGTTATCAAATTTTAGCTCCAAAGCTGGCGGCTGGCAATTGTCTCGGAATCTTTCCGCACTAGAGTTCACCGGAGCCTTTCGTTCCCACCCAATCAAATTTTATCAATAAAATCATGCTTGTGGCAGCCAAATGCTATTTGGTGCCATTGCGGGCAACTTCCAGGGGAGTGGTTCCCTCCAAAGTGCCCCGATTCGACGCAGAGGGAAAGGATGTCGCCCCAGGCTCACTGTAGGTAGTCGTAGTCTTCGCCGCTCCGTTAACCAGGGTAGGTTTTGAGGGAAACGCGGAACCAACGTTAAAGTACAAAATTCCTGTAAATAAAAACGCCAGGAGCAGCCGATGGATTGGCTCTGGTATGCGATGTTGAGTTAGTTCTGACCCGTAATTTAGCTGGCTCCTGTTCATAGTTGCCTCCCGAATGCGTGGTTTTAGGGGTTGGGTGGAAGTAATATCTACATTAGAGTTTTCAAAAAAAACTGGAAAAACCCCTAAATTTGGATAATTAAGGTTTTATTTCAGGTGATTAACCTTGATGCGTATCCCTTGACTCAGTGAAACCTCTTGGTTTTCCCGTAAATGAGAAGACAAGCCGCTCCGTTAATTTGTTTCCGACTCCAGGGCAATGGCGATGGCTAGGAAGATTAAGTTTGACTTCAGGCAGGCTTTTAAATCCATGACCACTGGAATATCCGGATAATTTTTAGTGTTTTTCACCACATTAAATCGCCATCACTGTGGCGGAATAAGATGCGGATTTACTGGAAACTTCCCGGCCAGACCAAATCCACAAATAATTATGATGTGGGATAAAATTTAGGGCTTGGTTTTGGGTTGTGTTCTGAGATAGAGCCGCTCCCAAACCAGGACTGTTAACAAAATTCCTAGCTGCACGGGCCAAGGCGCCAAGGCAAACCCGCAAATCAAGCTCGTCAGGGCCACTCCTACAGCCAGGACGCTAGCCACATCTTCCGAGGATTGGAAAAAAAATCGGATGGATCCGGCGGCGATGAGGAGGATAATGATATAATCAGGAAACATATTTATCAGTCGAGGCCGTAACAGCTATTAGACTGCCTCTACATTTACAGATTATCATTCATAAAAGGTTAATGTCTGTATTCTGGATAACATTGGAGTATATTGCGTGGTGGTTATAACCAATTTATCCTTCAGTTTTTTTTAAGATTCTTCAGAGAAAAGAGACTACAGTGGCAGGGTGGGGCTGGGATGCCCCGTCAACCCCTGCG
Source organism: Oscillatoriaceae cyanobacterium M33_DOE_052 (assembly GCA_015296065.1). Classification (GTDB taxonomy): domain Bacteria; phylum Cyanobacteriota; class Cyanobacteriia; order Cyanobacteriales; family Laspinemataceae; genus Koinonema. The sequence goes on from DVDU01000101.1 coordinate 47,696, forward strand.
TGTGGAGATGAACCCATAGGTTTGTGTAGCGATCGCTCCCCCCAATGCCTCCGGTGCGTCGGAGCGGGATACATTAGTAGAGATCCCTTCCGACGGCTGGTGAAATGTTACAATCTGAAATCAAACGCGAGTGTATTTGCTCTTGTGGATGAGTGGCGATCGCAGTGTTTAGGTGGCAGCCACATTGCGGGTAGTGAACAGGACGAACAAGAGAATGCCCAGTTGAATCGGCCAGGGGGCGATCACCACGTTCATCAGGCAGCACAGGGAAACGATCGCCAAAGAAACAACCCGCTCCATTTCTTCAGAAGCGTTGGCATACAACCAAGCCGCAAACATGGCGATGGGCAGTGAAATCAAAAAGAAAGTTAACATTTTTATCACCTTTGAGGATGGGACACCAGGGAGGGTTGATTATTGTAGCGCTTGTTATATTTAAGATCTTAGTCCTAATTCCGCCTCTGGGTGTGATACTCATAACCGAACCACGCGATCGCGATCGCCGAGTAGGTTCCCAACGGTCCCCCCTCTCCCCATCAGCGGCTCCTCAAACTCCGCGTAAATTTCCACAAGTAAGAAGAAGGGGAAGAGGGGGAAGAGCCCACCCTCCCCACCCTTGGGCGGGTCTAAAACAGCTCGATGCGGTTCGGGTCAGCTTGCAAATCTAATGAGTCAGACGCTCTTTCCAGGCGATAATTTTCTGCAATTATCTTTAAACCTAATATTTCTGCATAAAATTGCTTAGATTTTTCATAATCCGAGCCAATCATCGCCACGTGATGAATACCATTAATTTTCATTTTGCCAGTCCTTCGATCGGCGGCGACACCAAAACCTCTTGAGGGGAAAAGCGGATGGTAGAAGCCGCCCAACTCTTAAAATCCGGGGCGAAGCGAACCAACTTGGCGATAATTTCGTCATTCACCCATAACACCAAGGGAAAGGAAAAGCACTTGCCAAACTGGTTGCGCACCAAATTGGCAGAACTGAGGAAGGGCTCAATATCTTCCACAGCTTCCAACCCCAAAACCATTAAGGCTTGGGGTGGCACGATGGGGAGGGTTTTTTGGATATTGGTATAAAATTTCTGCGCCGAGGGAGGTACTACCATGTGGTGGATTTTACCGGCGAAAAGTTCTCCCAGGTGTTGCAGGATTTGTTCACGCAGAGGGGGGGAGTCACAGCAGACCAAAATCAGGGCAAATTCTCCTCGGGACAGGAAAATAGCGCGCTCTAGCCTGCGGAGCGATGCTGGCGCAACACCTAACGGCGTTCGGCGGTTGTGTGCGGCAACCTCCAGAGTAGGCAATACGTTTCTCATAATGGTCACTTGTCACTTGTCACTTGTCCCTTGTCCGTTGTCACTTGTCCCTTGTCCGCAAGTCCGCTTGTCCCCTGAGCGAATTGTCGTTGGCTCAAATGACCTTTGGACTAATGACCAATGACCCATGACCCATGACCAATGACAAATGACATTCCGGACAACATCTTTACCTCTGTTATAGCTAACAGAGGAGAAGCTGCCAGGTTTTTTCTATATTTCTTAACTTCTCCCCGGGTGCCACCGCTCTGGCAATATCTTGTGAGCGGAGGTGCGGACGGGGGTTTGCTATCTTGATACTGGCGCGAAGAAGGAAGCAATAGGGGAGAAAGGATGGCAGCAGCGTTTAGTGATATCAAAGCCCATTGGGCGGAAGCGGCAATTACAGAACTGGCGCGGATGGGGGTAGTAGCGGGCTACCAGGATGGCAGTTTTCGCCCTAATGCCTCATTGACGCGGACTGAGTTCGCCGTAGTGTTAACCAAAGCGTTTCCCAATCTACCCAAAAGGCGCACTGGGGGTAATTTTGTCGATGTGCCCCCCAATTTTTGGGCAGCGGGAGCAATTCGCACTGCCTTTGAAACTGGCTTTATGGCGGGATATCCAGGGGGTAAATTTGGGGTCCAGGATAAAATTCTGCGCCTTCATGTGTTGCTGGCATTGGCGAGCGGGCTGTCTCTTCCGCGAGTACCGTGGGCAAATGTGACGTTAAATCGGGCTTTTACTGATGCAGCGGAGATTCCGGGTTACGCGAGGGAGGCGATCGCGGCGGCGGTGGCGGCGGGTTTAGTGGTGAGCTATCCCAATGGCAGGAACTTCCATCCCAACTGGTGGGCAACGCGGGCAGAAGTGGTGGCGATGTTGTGTCGGGCGTTGATGGGAGGGGGGGCACCCGTGCCCGAGGCTTACGTTGCCCGAGTCCCCGCAGAAGAATTGCGCGGGGTGTGGCTGACAGATATTGATAGCGATGTGATGCACACCCCCGAAAATTTGCGGTTTGCCATCGAGCGCCTTTCTTATCTAAATTTAAACACTGTATATCCTAATGTCTGGAAACTAGGCTATACTTTGTATCCCAGCCCAGTAGCGCGACAGGTGCTAGGGGCAGCCACCCACCCCTATTCCTGGCTGCAAGGGCGAGACTTGCTCGCGGAAATCGTCGGGGCAGCTCGGCGTCAAGGGTTGAGCGTGATTCCCTGGTTTGAATACGGCTTTATGGCGCCGCCGAATTCAGAATTAGCGCGCCGTCATCCCCAGTGGTTGACACGCAAACGGGATGGCAGCCAAATGATTAAAGAGTCGGGAGTCGATCGGGTGTGGCTCAATCCCTGGCATCGCGAAGTCCAGCAGTTTATTAAAGATTTAGTGCTGGAAATTGTGGGCAACTACCAAGTAGATGGGATTCAATTTGACGACCATTTCAGCGTGCCGGTGGAGTTGGGATATGATGATTATACCGTGAATTTGTACCGGGAAGAACACTTGGGGTTACTGCCTCCCGAAGACCCCAACGACCAGAACTGGCGGCGGTGGCGATCGCAGAAACTTACGGAATATATCCGCGACTTATTTAAAGCCATCAAAACCCGCCGCCCCAATACAATTATTTCCCTTTCTCCCAATTACCAAGATTTCGCCTATAACTTTTACCTGCAAGACTGGCGCACGTGGCAGCGCTACGGTTTTGTCGAAGAACTGGTTTTGCAAGTCTATCGAGACGACCTGACCGCCTTTGCCGCTGAATTAGAGCGCCCAGAAGTCAAATTAGCCCAACGCAACATTCCCACCGCTGTGGGGATTTTAACCGGTCTGAGAACTCGCGGCGTGCCCATCAGCCAAGTAGAAGTGCAACTCAATAAAGTGCGGAATTTAGGGTTAGCCGGGTCTTCGTTCTTTTTCTATGAATCAATTTGGAATTTTGCCCCAGAATCGGCTTCTGATAGAGCCGCAGCGCTCAAAAAAATGTTTCCTGAACCAGCCAGCCGTCCCAGTATAGCATCAGGTTGGCAACCGATAATTAACGGTTAATTCTTGTCTTTTGTCCTTTGTACTTTGTCCTTTGAATTGATAATCATCAATTATCAATTATCAATTGTTAATTGTCAATTATCAATTGTCCTTTGTGGGATGTAAAAGAAACCGGGTTTCTGGCAATATCTCTGTTACTTCACCAAAATTTAACAGAGAAACCCGGTTTCTGGGAGCTAGGTGGGGGAAAAGAAACCTGCTGGCAGCCTCTCTGTTCCTTCACCAATAGTTAAACAAGAAGGTGGGAAGTCTCTAAGTTCGCGCTAATATGCTATAATTTATGGGCACCAGAGCCAAAATAAGATTTATAGTGATTCCAGATAACAATGAGACAGATCTTGTCCCGGATTTAGGGGTAAGGGTGCCGATGTAGGGGCGAAGAGCGAATCGCCCCTACATAATTGGCTCAACCTTATTTGAAATGACTATATTATGTTAAATAGCACAGAATATAAATATATAGCAATGGATGAAAATCAGGTTCCCTACATTGCCGGAACTACGATGAAAGTAATTGAATTAGTAGCGGCTCATATTGCTTTTGGGTGGAGTCCCGCTGAGTTGCAACTCAGAAATGTTGAATGTCGATACAAAACTTTACATAAAAAATTACACTTATGTCTTTGATGCCTAAATTATTCAAAAAACGTCATCTCCTCAAACCAATGAACATAACTAATTTTTTGACACATACAACATTGTAAATAGC
>DVDU01000108.1 GCA_015296065.1 Oscillatoriaceae cyanobacterium M33_DOE_052
CTCTCCCAGGTAGGGAGAGGGGAGAATCACAGACAAAACCCATCCCCCCTCTTGCTCCCCTTTCTCCCTTTTTGGGAGAAAGGGGTTGGGGGATAGAGGGCAACTCTCTGGCTTGTCTCATGGTTATTTGAAATGACTATATTTCCCTGGTTAGCTCTGCTAATTCTTGTGGTTCATACAGCAGCGTCCGGCTCTTCCCCAAAAGTTCTTCTATGGTGTCATAGCCAAAGATTTTGACATAAGCATCATTCACATAAATAAACTCTTCCCGATGATTGAGAATGGCAATGCCGTCGGTGGCGGCGGCAATGGCAGCAGCTTGCTGCTCTAACTTTTTCTCTGCTTGCTTGCGATCGCTGATATTGCTGAAAGTACAAACTACCCGCTCTAAAGTGCCATTACTGGCAAAATGCGGCTCTACATTCAGCAGCAACCAAAGTGTTTCTGCCATATCCTTGCGCACCGCACCAATCACCAGATTTTGAATCGGCTGATGGTGGGAGATAGCCGCTTGGAGCGGATGCGCCGATGGCGCCAAGATATTGCCCGCTTCATCTAATAGCTGCCATGAAAGGTCAAAAATGCTGGTGCCCCGGATTTCTTTAGCATTCATCCCCACCATGTCTGCTGCCACTGGGTTGCTGAGAATAATTTGGCCTTCCCGATTCAGCAGCAGCACTCCCACAGGCATTTTTTCTACCAGGGAGCGGAACCGATTTTCGCTTTCTTCTAGAGTCGCTTGCTTAATTAATTGTACCGCATACCGGCGATCGAACAATGCCGCCACCAGGGTGCCACCTAAAACAATCAGGGTGCCAATGCCAATTTGAATTGCCAGCCAAGAATTATCCCCACCTTGGATGGGAAACTGTTGCTCTGGTGACATCCGGGAAAAGCAAGTTGCCCACATCCCTGTGTAGTGCATCCCGCTAATCCCTATCCCCATCACTAAGGCGCTACTCAATTTTTTCCAGTTGAATTTGGCCCCATTGGCATAGCGAAATTTAAATGCCAACCACAACGCCACTACTGATGCTCCCACGGCAATTAGCACGGACAGCCCCACCAGCCAAAAATTGTAGTGCATTTGTGCGGATACTCGCACTGCTGCCATCCCCAGGTAGTGCATGGAGACGATCGCCAGCCCCATCAATGTCCCCCCGCCCAGCAACACTCCCAAATTCAGCTTGGGTCGGCTGAATAGTAGTAGTGCCAAACCCGACGCCACCATCCCATCCACCCAGGATAAGAGGGTTAAAAACACATCATAATTCACCTCTAGGGGCAACTGAAATGCCAGCATGGCGATAAAGTGCATCGACCAAATCCCGGTTCCCATTGCCACTGCCCCACCCACAATCCAAACTGGGCGGGATTTACTCCCTAATAATTTCCCTTCATCCTCCCACCGCTTCGGCGTTACTCTTCCCGCCAAATCCAGCGCCGTATAAGATGCCATGACCGCAATGGCAAATGAGAAAATTACTAAAATGGGATTGTAAATTCCAGAAATCTCGTCCATCATCTCTGTCCGATCATCACAAATTGATTGTAAATGTTTTTGATATTTTCGGGGCGATCACCAGGAAAACTACATGATTAATCTCGGGGGGTTTGCTCACCGCTCTGAATTCTGTCTTGCCGCTGTACCATATGCCCAATTCTGCGGTGGGAGCGAACTGCCATTCGCCTACCTTCCCTTCCCCGCTGCTAAACCAGACTCCACTAAAGCTAGCTTCTGGGATTTGACTAGCGGACATACCGGTTTCCGCTCTAAGGGAATCGCGATCGTAAACTCAGTCCCTTGTCCTGGTTGAGACACACAGCTCAACCAACCTTGATGCTTTTCCATAATCTGATAAGATATGGCCAATCCCAGACCGGTGCCGTAACCCACAGGTTTGGTGGTATAAAAAGGGTCGTAAATTTTCCGCATCACCTCCGGCGGTATCCCCCCACCATTGTCGGAAATCTTGATTTGCACCCACTGATCGTGAGTTAACACCGTGCGGATGCGAATCGTGGGCGGCTCTTCCCCGATGTCCCGATCGTCCCCACCGCTCTCTGCCCAAACCCCCATTTTTTGTTCCAACGCATCAATCCCATTGGCCAAAATGTTCATAAACACTTGATTAATTTGTCCGGCGTAGCATTCCACCAATGGCAGGGTCTCGTACTCTTTAATCACTTGGATTTCCCGTCGGTGCGGCTGCCCTTTCAACCGGTGCTGCAAAATCATCAAAGTGCTATCTATCCCTTCGTGGATATTAACTTGCTTCATCTCCGCCTCATCCAGGCGCGAGAACGTGCGCAGGGATTTGACAATTTCTTTAATCCGCTCCGCCCCCACTTTGATAGAATCTAATATTTTTAGCAAGTCTGGCTTGAGGAAATCCAGTTCCATGATTTCCAAGCGCTCCCGCACCGCTGCTACTGGCTGGGGGTAAGACTCTTGATATAAATCAAGCAACCCTAAAATGTCGGCGATGTAATCGGTGGCAGGGGCAATATTGCCGTAAATAAAGTTAACCGGGTTATTGATTTCGTGGGCAATTCCGGCCACCATTTGCCCCAAGGACGACATTTTTTCTGTCTGTACCAGTTGGGTATGGGTAGATTTGAGTTCTTTCAGGGTATCTTGGAGCCGCTGGGTTTGCTCCCGCAGTTTCGTTTCCGATCGGATCAATGACTCCTGAGCCAAATACCGCTCCCGATTTTCCTGCTGCAACTGTTGATTCGCCTTTTGCAGAGCCAATGTCCTTTCCTGCACCCGGTGTTCCAGTTGCAGGGTCAGTTGATTGAGGGACGCCTCCACCTGTTTGCGCTCCTCAATTTCACTGGAAAGAGCCGCGTTTGCTGCTGCTAGCTGCGCTGGACTGGGAATCGCCAAGACTTTGGGAATCAACTGCACCATCACCGCCGCTGTGGCTAGAGACACCGCTGCTGTAATCGCCTTGAGAAACCCCGACAGCCAGTAATCTGGATGCCACAAAGTCCAGATTTCCATAATATGAGTAATGCCGCAGCAGATGATGAACGAGCCAAACAGCATAAACAGCCAGTCAAAGGGAATATCTTGGCGCTTTTTAACGATGTAAATCAGCTCCAGAGGAATTAAAAAATAGGCCAGGGTAATCAGGCCATCGGATAGGACATGCAAGCTGACTAATCCTGGTTTCCACAGGTAGCAATGCCCATGAGGGATAAAATAACTCGAAAACATTTCCTGACCCATATTCATCATCATCACTTATCCTCGCGCTTTCTTGGTGTCAATCTGGTTACAGCATTTGCTCTGGGCGATTGCCTCCCACCCGATCGATATGAGCCACCCGAAATCAACTAAAAATTTTTCTTATGATTGTGGCTGGAAGTTAAAAAAATTGATTATATGAAAGTCAGAAATGTTGAATGTCGATACAAAACTTTACATAAAAAATTACACTTATGTCTTTGATGCCTAAATTATTCAAAAAACGTCATCTCCTCAAACCAATGAACATAACTAATTTTTTGACACATACAACATTGTAAATAGC
>DVDU01000031.1 GCA_015296065.1 Oscillatoriaceae cyanobacterium M33_DOE_052
AAGTCCCTCAAGATGTATTTGAGAATCATGGAGAATGAATATTTAGTCATGCTTAAACTCCTTTTTTTTTATCTGCGGCTCTCATTATAACATAATTGTGGCTATTTTTACCACTTTTTTATTGACATTCAACACTTCTGCATCTGTAGCTAGTCCAAAATCCCCAGTGGCTACCGCTACACCCAATCAGATGACGAAAGAATTAGCCGCAGCATCCAACCGGTTTGGGTTTAATTTATTTACTCGTCTGCAACAGCAGGAAAGCCAAGAAAACTTATTTATTTCCCCTACCAGCATTAGCACTGCCTTGGCAATGGTGTATAATGGCGCCAAGGGGGACACCCAAACGGCCATTGCTAAAACCTTATCTTTGGAAGAGATAAGTTTGGCAGACCTGAACCAGGGTAATGCGGCTCTCAAAGCAGATCTGGAAACTGGGGATGAAAAAGTGGGAATTGATATTGCCAATTCCCTCTGGTTGGGCAAAAATGTTGCTTTTCTCCCTGATTTTATTCAGCGAGTGGGGGAAACTTACCAAGCCAAAATTAGCACTTTAGATTTTGCCAATCAGCAAGAAGCCGCAGATGTGATTAATGCTTGGGTGAAGGAGCAGACTCAGGGGAAAATCGAGGAAATCGTTGATGATGTTGACCCGAATACCATCGCTTTTCTGGTAAACGCGATTTATTTTCAAGGGCAATGGAGCGAGGAATTTAATACAGCTGATACTAAGGAAATGCCGTTTACCTTGCTAGATGGCACCCAGAAGCAACACCCGATGATGTCCCAGTCGGGAGATTACAGCTATTATGATAATGAGCAGTTTCAGGCGGTAGCGCTTCCCTACGGCGAGGGTCGGTGGAGTCTGTATGTATTTTTACCCAAGCCGGGAGTGAGTTTAGATAAGTTTTATCAAACCCTCACGGCTGAGAATTGGGAAAAGTGGATGCAGCAGTTTAGTTCCCAGCCTGGTAATATCAAATTACCCCGGTTTAAAGTGGAGTATGAGATTAACCTGAATCACAGTTTGAAGGCAATGGGGATGGAGGTGGCTTTTGACCGGGAAAAGGCGGATTTTTCGGGAATGACAGAGGAAAAAGCGGCGATTGACAAAGTGCAGCATAAAACTTTTGTGGAGGTGAACGAAGAAGGGACGGAAGCGGCGGCGGCAACTTCTGTGGGGATAGTGGCTACCAGTATGCCACCGCCGCCGTTTGAAATGGTGGTCGATCGGCCATTTTTCGCCGCCATCCGCGATGGGGAAACTGGCACGATTTTGTTTATGGGGTCGATCGTCAATCCTGAATAGTATATCCTGAATAGCATATGTAGTAGGGTGGGCAGTGCCTTACCTAAGAACCTATTCACAGGCAGTAATAGGAGTTTTGGCACTGCCCACCCTACGAACTACGAACTTTAGTTATATTTTAGACAAAGCAAAAAAATTAGATTAGTGTTATGATCCAGATAAACAAAAATATGTAATTTGATCACTAATCAATATTGGGCAAAGGAAAAGATTATGGAGTGGCAACCAATAGAAGACTTACCAGCAGATTGGCAAAAATGGGCGAATGCGGAGTTGCCTCCGCTAGTGACGGTTTGGGATGAACAAGCGGACCGCCTACGTAACTCTGGCGAGTTTAAGACTTTCATGGAAAGACTGCGGCGGGAAATCGCGATCGAGACAGGGATTATTGAAAGATTGTACACACTCGATCGGGGCATTACCCGCCTCTTGATTGAACAAGGAATCAATGAATCCCTCATTCCTCATGGAGCCACCGATCGTCCCGTGCGGCAAGTAGTAGCTTTAATTAAAGACCAAGAAGCCGCAGTAGAGGGACTATTTGACTTTGTAGGAGGCCAGAGGACATTATCTACCTTTTACATTAAACAGTTACATCAACTTTTGACCCAAAACCAAGATAGTACAGAAGCCTTAGTACCATCCACAGGACAAATTATCAGGATAGACTTAATTAGAGGTGATTGGAAAAAGCAGCCTAATAACCCAATGCGAGCTGATGGCATCATCCATGAATATTGTCCCCCAGAACAAGTAGCATCAGAAATGGATAGGCCAGAAATGTTGAATGTCGATACAAAACTTTACATAAAAAGTTACACTTATGTCTTTGATGCCTAAATTATTCAAAAAACGTCATCTCCTCAAACCAATGAACATAACTAATTTTTTGACACATACAACATTGTAAATAGC
>DVDU01000079.1 GCA_015296065.1 Oscillatoriaceae cyanobacterium M33_DOE_052
CTGCAACTGTCGATTCTATTTCGTTCATCAGCAATTGGCAAATAGAAGTTGAACTAGGTAAAAATTGGCCTACTCATACCCTGGCATAGTTTATCACCTTGGCTGACGCCGTTTCAATTATGGCACGATATCCCCCCATTCTCCCGTCTCTTATGGAACCCTGAACAATGGCGAAGGCTGAATTTTCCCACTACGGCGGGCTCGATTCACAAAAATTACCACTCCACAGAAAAAAAGCGCCTCCAATTTGGGGGCACTTTTTGTTTTTGTCTATTTATTCTGATTCTGCATCGGGGTCAATACCCATTGCCCGGAGTTTCTCGGCGAGACGTGCGGCTTTTAGCTCCGCCTGCTCGGCTTTTAGCTCCGCCTGCTCGGCCTTTTGGCGTTCTGCCTCTTCTGGTAACAACACCAAATTACCTTCCTCGTCATAAAACCGCAGCCAAACTGCCGCTTCTCGGTCTATAGTCCCCTCCCAGGTCCCCAGCCAAAAGCCCAAAGTCTCACACCAAAGCCAACCTCGCTCATTTGGCACTAAAGACTGATAACCCAGGGAACTGTCCAAATGCCATCCCTGCAAGGAATTGGGCTCAAACGGGTCAAACACAAAGTAATCTGGGGTTCGGAACGTCCGCTGATACAAATCCTTTTTCGTCACTTTGTCGATGCGAGCGGTACTCGGCGACAATAGCTCGACAATGACATCCGGGTAGCGTCCGCCTTCGAGCCATACCACCCAACCCTGTCGCTCTTTGGTCCCATCTACATCTAGGACTGCAAAGAAATCCGGCCCTCGGAAATCTCTGTTCATGGCTTGGTCGCTACTGTAGTAAACGAACATATTGCCCCCAGTGAAGAAGTCATTACGCTGGCTCCAGGCTTGCTGCAATGAACGGATGAGGACATTCATCCCAATGCGGTGGCGGTTGCTTTCCAAAGGTTCTCCATCATCAAAAATCAGGTCCGTGGGCGGCATGGGGGGTTCCCATTCTGGCGCCACGGCGGTTTCGGGGCTTGTCTCCACAGTCAGCTCGACCGACATATCTGGGCTCCCTACTTCTGGTAATTCTCAGTTATTGATGATTTTATCCCAATCCCCCTGGGGAACAATGCCCTAGCCGATCGTCTGACTAGCCTACCGCCATTTCTGGCAGCAAATATAAGCTCGTATTATGAATTTGATAAGGATAACTTTTCTATAAAGCCCTGCATAACCCTTGACAATCCACCTAAGATAAGGAATATTATCAGCACCTAAAAAGTGCATCTCTATCATCAGCTAACGACTACAACTGTCCAGAGGGGCTCCCAGGCGCTGATGATGGAGAAACCTGATCCAGGGCAAGGCTGCTGGGGGGATTTTTTCTGAGGCTGCTAGTGATAGTGGAAACTTGACCTTTGGCGATGCTTAGATAGTGGTGGATCTATGACCGATGGCGCGTCCCGATCGAGCGAGGGCGATCGTGTATATGGCTTGGGTGGGGTGATGGCCATTAATTGATTTATTACCTGTGGGGATATGCTGGGAATGTGGACTCAAGGTATATTGGGGCACATTCCGATCGCAGAGGCAACATTGGGAGTATTCTGATGTTGTCAAGAGGTCCGTAGGGGCGAAGTCTATGGGCTCCATAGGCTTCGCCAACGCGCCGCTAAATTGTCGATTCACGAACCAGACTGAGGCGCGAAGGCTTTGCCCCAACCAAAGTGGGATGCTTCCAGCCACATATTCCCAGTAGGAAGATCGAGATATATGTGATGGCTTAAGGGATAGTATTTATGTCAAGTCGGGGAGAAATGGTGACTTATTGCCTGTTGGGTCGGTCATCGCCCACCGATTACTAGCATCAGCACCATAACATCTCACTAAGTTATATATGACAGTTACTAAATCACCTGCCACAGGCAAATTTTTTCTCCGCACGGCTCTGGTCGTACCCTTTGTTTTGCAAATTGTGGCGGCTGTTGGCTTAGTGGGATATCTCTCCTTCCGCAATGGTCAAAAGGCGGTGAACGAACTGGTTAGTCAGCTCCAAGGTGAAATTAGTTTGAGAGTTAGGGAACGGGTTGATGTCTATTTAGAAGCCCCCCCTTTGGTGAATCAGATTAACGAAGATGCGGCAGAGTTAGGTTTGTTAGATTTCAATGACCTGGAGATGTCCAGGAGCTATTTGTGGAAACAGGTGCAGCGCTTTAAATCCATTGGTCATGCGGGATTGGCGAATGAAAATGGACAATATCTGCGCATTGGTTGGGTCAACCGTTGGGTTGGGGGGGAAGAGCCCCAACTAGCGGAGCAACTAGAATGGGGAACTGGGGATTTAATTTATTACCAACTTGATGCCCAGGGTAATCCTACTGAAGTAGCGAAAAAGACGCCGAACTATGATGTAAGAAAACGTCCTTTTTATGAAACTGTTCTCAAGCATAATCGGGCAGCTTGGAGTGATGTTTATATTAATTTTGGTTATGGCTCATTACAAATTAATGCCAGTTCTCCTTACTATGATGACCAGGGTAATTTGATTGGGGTGTTCACCTGCCAGATGGGGCTGGATCAAATTCGGGTCTTTTTGCAGACGCTACAGGTGGGGCGGTCGGGTCTGGTGTTTATGATGGAGCCCGCTGGTGAATTAATTGCCAGTTCTCTGAAGAATCAACCCCTAACTGTGGGGAAAGATAAGTCACAGAGAAGGCTCAAAGCCCAAGAAAGCAGTAATCCGATCGTGCGGTCGAGTATGGAGTCTCTGCAAGCCCAGATTCCTGATTTGCAGAATCTTCAAGCAGCAGACCAATTAGAGTTTAATCTGGGCAATCAACGATACTTTCTCCAGGTTTCTCCTCTGCGGGATGAATATGGTCTCAACTGGCTGATTGTGGTGGTGGTGCCAGAATCGGACTTCATGGCGCAAATCAATGCCAATACCCGTAATACGGTTTGGCTGTGTTTGGGGTCACTGGTTTTAGCCCTAGGTTTTGGGTTCATCACGACTCGGTGGATTACTTACCCAATCCGACAGATTACTCAAGCATCAGCAGAGATGGCTAATGGGGATTTGAATCAATATATTGAACCAAGTCCGATTATAGAATTAGACAAACTCGGCAATTCTTTTAATCGCATGACTGGACAGCTTAAAGAGTCGGTAGAAGCCCTCCGCATGGCGAATGAAGAGTTAGAAAGTCGCGTGGAACAACGCACAGGGGAACTGCGGCAAGAAAAAGAGCGATCGGAACAATTGCTGCTCAATATTTTGCCCAGCGAAATCGCCGATCGGTTAAAACGAGCTGAATCGCCCACAGAACACTTTGAGGAGGTAACGATTCTCTTCGCCGACATTGTGGGATTTACCAGTCTATCCGCTCAGCTAGAACCGATGCAATTAGTAGCGGGACTGAACCAAATATTTTCGGCTTTTGACCATTTGACCGAAAAATATGGGTTGGAAAAAATCAAAACCATTGGTGATGCGTACATGGTGGTAGGTGGATTACCCATTGCTCGCCCAGACCATGCGACGGCGATCGCGGATATGGCGTTGGAAATGCAGGCTTATATGGAAACCATGCCTAATGACTTGGGCAAGTCACTCCAAATCAGAATTGGTATTAACACCGGACCTGTGATTGCTGGCGTCATTGGCATTAAGAAATTTATTTACGACCTCTGGGGAGATGCGGTCAATGTGGCGTCTCGGATGGAATCTCACGGGAAACCGGGCTATATTCAGGTGACAGAGGCAACCTATTCTTATTTGAAAGACCGCTATGTGCTGGAATCACGGGGGACTATTTCTGTCAAGGGACGAGGAGAGATGATGACTTATTGGCTAATTGGCCGGAATTATCCCGCAACTTGAGCCAGGAAATTCTCAAACAGGAATCACGCATCATCTCCACGGGGGGAATCCCAAAATTTGCTTCAGTGCCCTGGTTAAAATTAGGGTGTGGTCAGCTAGTGTAAGTATTCAACAATTAATTTACATATTTATATTAAAAATTTTAGAACTATGTGTTTGTTTGCAAAAGACATAGCATTTAATTAAAATTAAATATATTTAATTTTAATGTGTTGAGCGAAGAGAGGGGAGGCAACTGGGGGCGGGGGTTCGCTAAAATTGCTGTCATAAGGAAGTTAGAAGGCCAATCCGAGTGGCCTGAGTGGGAAAACAGATGCAGTGTTTTGAAGGCAGTAAGGTATTTAAAGGCAAGATTTTCGCGTCTGTGTTGGCGATCGTGAGTTGGTGGGGGGTGGCGCCACCAGCGATCGCCCAGGTATTAGTGCCTCATACAGTGCAACTGGATGAGGTAGATTTGCAGCAACAAGGTCAACTGCTGGCGGAGGAGGCAGCGCAACTAGCGCGGATCGGGCAGTTTGAACTAGCGATGCCCCGGGCGAAGCTAGCAGCGCAACTAGCACCACAAGATGTGCGAAGCTGGGAGATTTTGGGCAGGTTGTATTTACAGGCGGAAGAGGTGGACCAAGGAATCAGCGCGCTGGAAAGGGGGCGAAATCTGGCGCCAGAGAATGCGGGGATTTTGCTGGCGTTGGGTTCGGCGAACTTTCAAAAGCAGAACTATCAAAAAGCCGTAGAGTACCTGGAAGCGGGGTTAAAAATTAACCCAGACGTAACATCAGCCTGGTTTGATTTGGGGAATGCTTACTATCTGTTCAACCGGTTGGGGGATGCGATCGACCGATACGAAGAGGCGGTAAGCCGGGACGCTCAATTTTGGCCAGCCATCAACAATATGGGCTTGGTGAAGTATGAGCAAGGAGATTTAGACGGAGCCTTGCGCAAATGGCGGGAGGCGGCGAATATCGACAAAGAGGCGGCGGAACCGCAACTGGCGATCGCGGTTGCCCTCTATACCAAAGGCGAACAAGAAAAGGGTCTGGCGACGGGAGAAGCCGCCTTGCGCTTGGACCCTCGCTACGGCGATTTGGACTTTCTCCGGGAAAACCTCTGGGGCTCCCGGTTGCTCAAAGACACAGCCAAATTCCTGGCCACCCCCCGAATTAAAACCATATTGGCCGGTAGCACCGGACAATAGCGCTTTTCTCCAACAGTATTTTTCCGCCTTGGTGGCGAAAAGCCCAGCGATCGAACCAAGGAGCCAAACCACATCCCCCAAGAGCAGCCAAAATACCCGCTAACATCAGTCATCAGGGAGGAGCTGCTTGATTTTATCCACAAATTCTTGGTGATCCACCACGGGTTTGGAGATGTAGCCATCAGCTCCGCTCTGCTCCAGAAAAGTTTCCTTATCCCCAGCCATTGCGTGGGCCGTTACCAGGATAATCGGCAGGTTGGCTGTTTTCGGATCCGACTTCAACATCTGAGTAATCTTGATGCCGTCCACAGCTTTACCCTTGTAAACGCTCCTCGCGAGAGAAACATCCATCAAAATGATGTCAGCTTCACCGCCTTGGGCGATTTGCATCACCTCTTCCACATTTTCGGTATGCTTGACGTTCAAACCACCCCGTTTGGTCAGGATTTTAGAAAAAACCCTAGCGTTGACCAAATCATCCTCCACAATTAGCACAGTTTTCATGGCAGATTCCTTTTCTTGCGAGCTGTGTGATGCCCCAATAGTCATACTCTAGGTTTAGCTTTGATGGTGTGATGGAGACCGTCTAGTACGGTGGCGCTCAGGCTGCCAGAGGGCAGCGGGTGCAGGAGGGAGAAGTATAATCCCTATTATCCCCGCAAACATCCGCACCGTGTTACCCTACCCCCTCGTGCCCCTAGGATATCCTAAGTACGGGCGAACCATTAAGGCCATAACTTCGGTTAAACCCAGACTGGGGGCATGGCATCACTGAGACTATTGATTTAACGATAAATCTTAATGATGCTGTACCACCACAGGGTGAGGTTTCTCCCCGAAATGCACGACACTGTTTAAAAGTTGGTTTGTTTCAGGAACGTTCCTCATGGCTAAACAGTTAAACCTTCTGTCCGCCGGACAGGTTATCCCGACTGCCTTGCACGCCGAGATGCAGCAGTCCTACCTTGAATATGCCATGAGTGTTATCGTTGGGAGAGCCTTGCCCGACGTTCGCGATGGCTTAAAACCAGTCCACCGACGCATTTTGTACGCGATGCACGAACTCGGACTGACCCCCGATCGACCCTATCGCAAGTGCGCGCGGGTGGTGGGGGACGTGCTGGGTAAGTACCACCCCCACGGGGACCAGGCAGTGTATGATGCCTTGGTGCGTATGGTGCAGGACTTCTCTAGTCGTTACCCTTTGCTCGCCGGACATGGCAACTTTGGCTCGGTGGATAACGACCCGCCAGCGGCAATGCGCTATACAGAAACGCGGTTGTCGGCGGTGGGTCAGGAGAGCTTGTTAGGGGAAATTGGGGGAGCAACCGTAGATTTTATCCCCAATTTCGACAATTCTCAGGAAGAACCGGTGGTGTTACCGGCGCAACTGCCCATTCTGCTGCTGAATGGCTGTTCGGGCATTGCGGTGGGGATGGCAACGAACATCCCGCCTCACAATTTGGGGGAGGTGGTGGATGGTTTGATTGCTTTGATTGATAACCCGGACCTGCCCGATGAGAAGTTATTTAAGTTGATTCCGGGGCCGGATTTTCCCACGGGTGGGGAAATTTGGGATGTAGAAGGCATCAAAACGGCTTACACTACGGGTAGAGCCACGATTCCTGTGCGTGGGGTGACGAAAATTGAGGAAATTGAGGGCAAGCGGGGCCGCCACCGCCGTACAGCGATCGTCTGTACGGAATTGCCTTTTCAGGTGAATAAGGCTGGGTGGATTGAAAAGTTGGCGGATTTATGCACTCACTCTAAGATTGAGGGTATTTCTGATATCCGCGATGAGAGCGATCGCTCGGGGATGCGGGTCGTCATAGAACTGAAGCGGGAGGCTTCAGCGTCCGTGGTTATGGAGCAACTATACACCCAAACTGCCTTGCAAAGTAGTTTCGGCGTCATCCTCTTGGGTTTAGTCGAAGGGCAACCCCGCCAACTCACCCTCCGGGAGTTGCTCCAGGAGTTTTTGCGGTTCCGCGAGCAGACTCTGAAGCGGCTATACACCCATGAACTGCAAGAAACGGAAGCTAGGTTACACCTGGTGGAAGGGTTGCTCCAGGCTCTGAACAACCTCGACCGGGTAATTAGCATCCTGCGCGAGAGTGCTGATGGCTCTGCTGCTAAAGTCAGTTTCCAAAATCAACTGGGGTTAAGCGAAACCCAAGCTGATGCGATTTTGGGGATGCCTATGCGTCGCATTACTTCTTTGGAAGGGGAAAAACTGCGTCAGGAGCATCAAGAGCTGAGCGATCGGCGTCAGGAGTTGCAGGATTTGTTGGGTAGTCGTGATGCCCTCCTGCAAGCGATTAAACAACATTTGCGTAACCTCAAACGCAAGTACAGTGACAAACGCCGCACTCGCATCCTTACTCCCAAAAAATCCGCCAAATTAGCTACGACTGCGGATAAAAAACTGCCTCAGCCAGAGCGATCGTCTAAGCCTAAACCAGAGTCGGCGAGTTTACCCCTGTTGACGCCAAAACCCGCCGCACCAGAAAAGGTGATTTTGGAATTTACCCACCGGGGTTATGCCAAGCGGTATCCCATTGGGGTCGAGGCCAAACCCCGGAGCAGTAGTAGCAAAAAAGTGGAGGTATTGGACAATAGCAGCGGTGATTTTATTCTGGAGCGGCTCACGGCTCAGACCGATCGGCTCCTGGTAACGTTCACCCGTCAGGGTAAAGCCTACCCCGTCACTGTCGCCCAAATTCCCAACACCACTGGGACAGATGCGGGCAAGCCTTTGGTGAGTTTCCTCCCAGCGGCAGTCCAGAAAAGCGCCGACAGTATTACTGCTCAATTGCTCCTAGAAGAAAATCTCGACGGCACAGATGTGCTGTTGATGACGAAACGGGGCCGCATCAAACGTTTAGCGGCAACGGATTTGCCCACCAGTAGCGGACGGGGCATCACCTGCATCAAAATCAGTGATGGCGATGAACTCTGGCGCGCCGATTTTACGAAACTTGGTGAACAGGTGATTTTATGCACTTCTGGCGGACGCCTGTTGCGGTTTGAAGTCAACGACGAGCAGTTACCACTGATGAGCCGTGCTGCATCGCCAAAACCGGCCCTACGCTTGGGTAAGCAGGAACGGTTGGTGGGAGCTGAGGTGGTGAACGCTCAAGCGGTGGCCAAATCGTCTGAGGTGTTGCTGGTGTCGGAGTTGGGTTATGTGAAAAAAATGCCGTTGGATACGCCGAGGATTGCTAACCGAGGTGATATCGGCACCCAATCGATGCAGTTTTCTCATCATACTGATGGGGTGGTGGGAATGGTGGTGGCACCCCGTGGGTCGAAGGTGTTGTTACTTACCAGTGAGGAGCGGTTGTTGTCTTTGCCTCTGGATGCGCTGACTCTTTGGGGTAAGGATGGTATGGGCGATCGGATTTCCCAATTGCACCGGCAGGAAAAAATCCTTTCCCTCTCTCTCGCGCCTTAATGCTCTAATATGAGGACACGGTATTACCGTGTCCTTTCTGAGATTCTGACTTGATATCGGGGTTTCTGTATTCTCACCCAGATTTTATCGCAGTAGCCAAGGTAGTGAGGACAAAATCTTGGTCGTGCTTCGGAGACAGAAGCACTCGATGTCCTAATCTCTCTGACTACTCCTATAATTTATGGTCATTAAACCCAAATACCCAGGGTAAGCGCCAGAAAAAATGCGCCCAAGTATGGTATGAAGACGCAATATTTGCAGTCTGAATCCATCTGATTTTCAATAAAAGGGAATATATTCTCAACAATAATGAGAATATATGACCCTTATTGCTTCTGGCGCTTACTCTCTGTCGGTATTCCCCAGTCTCTAATCGGTAAATGACATTTTTCTAACTAGCTAGAACGGGGGCGATCGGGAATCGATAAACCGTATAAAAATAGATGCAAAATTTCCAAGGGAGACATAGGGGCGCTGTGAATCATCAAATTATCGTTACCGGGATGAACGTGAAACCTCATACCGCGCATATCGTTATTGTGACCGGGAGTATTGAGGTCAATGCGTAGGAATTTAACGGGATAATCGTCGGGAAAGCGAATTTCAAAGCTAAAGCCAAGAATATCAGCCGATTTGGGATGCTGGTCTATCAGAATTGTAAAATCAAACCAGCAGCCATCGAAGCGCTCAAAATGTGGGATGTCTCTCATCCGCTTAAAGTTGCGCTTGCCGCCCACAATCTCAAAAACTCCCTTGCCATCTTTTTCTGATGTTTCCAACTTCAGCAAATTGTGAATTTCGTGAGGTTTAGTTTTTAAAACTTCCTCATCCGAGGCTTTAGTCAGCACCTGTAATATTTGACGCTGCAGTTTCTTAGCACTTTCTATAGTCTTGGGCGTGGCATCCCATAGCCTAGCCCCCACATCCTGACAAATGTTTGGCCAATCACTTTTACCGCTCAATGAGATCCTCCCGATTTAAAAGCAGAAGCCATTCGCCATATTCAGGGTATGCGGGTAATTCCTTGGCTTCGGCGAGGGCAATAACTTCGGCGTCCGACTGACCAGACCATTCGCGCAGAGCAGATAACCGCTCCTCCCGTTCTTCCGCCGTGAGAAATTCTGCTCCTAGGTTCAAAGAATAGACTCTAGGACTCAACCAGCTAAAAAAATTGGGGGCGTTGGCAACCATCAGTTTGGCAGACTCGGAGGATAAAATCACAACTCCGCCGCGTTTTTGGCGGTTTAACCGACTCCTGAAGCTGTCGAGCTGACGCCAAGCGTCAGGGTGCCAAGATTCAAAATTCCACAGCAGCAGATAATCTACCGAGCTGGCATCAATATCATGGCATAGCTGCAGCACTCCAGCATCGCCAGAAACGCTGCTGACTTCACACTCTGCTAAAATCTCGATTCCAGATTGCAGGTCTTCGATAACTTCATCAAAGTTTGAAGGTGACACCACCAGAGCTGACCAAATATTGCTTTCTGGCTGAGACCGCAGCCGCAACAAAAACTCATCGAGAGAAACTCGCAAAAGCGACGGTAAAATCATATAAATTAACTAGAAACCGGGACTTTTTCAATTAGGGGAATAATTGCTGGATGCACAGCGTGGCGAGTTTCTGGATATCTGTACTCTAAAATCCTGCCTGCCACCAATAACCTCAGCTCTGCATCAGTTTTGGGAATAAATTTACCTTCTTTTGCCACTCGCTCCATAATTTCAATTTCTGACTCGGAAAGCCCCAATAGTTTGTTTCGGCCCAATGATTGAGCCGCCGCGTCAACGTGAGTGGGCTGCAAATTATCGCTACCGGATAAGTAGGCTTCCTCAATTGCCGCTTGAGTCAGGTTAATCAAGTCCCGCAGCATTCCACCGGAATAATGAATTAGACTATCTGCAGCGGATGGTTCGATAAAACCTTCAGAGGCGCGAACGGCGAGAATCTTGGCCAAGAAATTCCGCGCATCAGCATCCCGTTCCACATCAAAGCACGGTTGATAGGAGAATGAGGTAACTGTATTTTCTAGCCGTTGTCTGTATTTCCCGTAAGCCGCCTGTATCGGTCCTACTAAAACTACTCCAAATCCACATTTTGAGAGGGTTTTCACATCTCGCATCAGTCCGGCAAACTTTTCATCTTCATCGAGCCGATCGAGCCCATCCAGCAGCAGGACGATCGTCCCGTATTTCTCCGCAGCCGCTTGCTTGATAACATCGATTGCTTCTAGTAATTCCTTGATTTCCTTTGGAGTTTCTGAGCGGACGGGAATAATTCCTTTATGTTCAGCAACTATATAATCCGCATATATCTCTGCATAATAAGATTCGTATTCTGCTCGGTCAATCATGCTTTGAGAACCGTATGCTAAATCGTGAATAGTTCTTACAGATCTGCGGATATCTTCATTATCAGTCTCTGGTATAAGTTTCGATATCGCCACCGCAGCAACTGCCAGCAGCACCCCTGGTTTCATCTGAGAAATATCCGCATCCAAGCTGATATCCAGATAATGAGCGTAGGTATCTGGTAATTCGTTGATGCGATCGCGAGCCACCAACAGTTCGGTAGTTTTACCCGAGCCAATCCCGCCGATTAACAAATGGGTTGAAGTAGGGCGAAGCGCGATTCTCCCGGCGATCGTGTCTGCTAAAGACTTGCTGGGGTGGGGCACATAGTGACCCCGATCGAGCGATCGTCCCGGATCTGCCGCCCCCTCGAAAGCCGCCATTTCTTTTCTAAAGCGATCAAGTCGATTAGACATATAAAATGCTGAGATTGCTTGCAGTGGCATGGGATACCTTTCTATCTTATCCCATACGGCAGAGCTTCTAGAGCAGGGGAGCAGGGGGGACCAGGAGAGACCAGGGGACGGGGGACCGTCTCCCCGCCTCCCCTTTCTCAAGGTCATTCAGTCACTAAATCACTAGGTTCGCCGGGATAAAACTTTTCACCTAAAATCTCGGTTAAACTGTAGGGACAATCACGGGGAAAAGTTGATGCGGGTAAATCAGTTTCTCCCATTGCGAAATCTCGACCATTTTGATAAACTTGCGCCAGTATTTCCTCCAGGTAAGGCTTTAAGCTGGGGTTATCTTCCAATAGGGCTAAAGTATCCCGCCGCTGGACGCGAATAGTTGCCAGCCAACTGCGACTGCGGCGTTCTGGCTGATATTCCCATTTGAGCAAATGTCCAATTAACAGGCTTAACCGATTTCTTAACTCCTGACGTTGCTGTTTACCCAAGGCGGCAATCTCTTCAATCAAATTCAACAAGTCCAGTTCATGCCATCGCTGTTCCCGCAGGAGGGCTGCTTGTTGTTCTGTCCAAGCAGAAAAATCTGTTTGATAAAGACTAACTTTGCCTATTTTGGGGTTAGTATCGGCGTGGCGCATGGATATTTTTTGACATTAATATCCTTCAATTCTAGCCAATGGGGAGATGGGGAGTGTGGGGAGGGTGGGGAGTGTGGGGAGGGTGGGGAGTGTGGGGAGTAATCTTCCCCATCTTCCCACCCCTCCCCATCTTCCCCCTCCTCCCTCTCTCCCCCCTCCTCCCCGTCTCCGAGTCTCCAAGTCTCCCCGTCTCCCAGTCCGAGAATTATTCCGTGGGTTTAGTGGTGCCGTTGGGGTAGAGGAGGGCGCGTTTGGGACCGTGGATGGGGTCTTCAACGATGATGGTTTGGTCGCGACTGGCGCCGAGGGAGACAATGGCGATCGGCACTTCCATCAATTCCGCCAAAAACTTCAAGTAATCCAAAGCCGCTTGAGGCAAGTCCTCCAGGTTGCGGCAATGAGAGGTAGAAGTTTTCCAGCCCGGTTTCGTTTCATAAATCGGACGACAGCGAGCAAACTCCTGAGAGCTGCTAGGAAATTCTTTAACTTCCTTGCCATCCATATCGTAGGCCACACACACTTTGATTTCTTCCACCTCGTCAAGCACATCGAGTTTAGTGATGGCGAGGCAGTCGAGTCCGTTGATGCGGACGGCGTAGCGACCGATAACAGCATCAAACCAGCCGCAGCGGCGTTTGCGGCCCGTGGTGGTGCCGAATTCGGCGCCCCGGGAGCTGAGCAACTCTCCTACTTCGTCGGTTTGT
This sequence comes from Oscillatoriaceae cyanobacterium M33_DOE_052, assembly GCA_015296065.1. GTDB lineage: Bacteria > Cyanobacteriota > Cyanobacteriia > Cyanobacteriales > Laspinemataceae > Koinonema. The sequence goes on from DVDU01000079.1 coordinate 12,614, forward strand.
TCTGTGGGGAATGGACCTTCACCGACGCGGGTGGTGTAGGCTTTGGCAACACCAATCACCCGATCGATAGAAGTTGGACCCACACCCGCTCCCACACAAGCACCTCCCGCCACCGGGTTAGATGAAGTGACATAGGGATAGGTGCCGTGGTCTAGGTCTAGGAGCGTGCCTTGGGCGCCTTCAAACAGAATATTGCGCCGCTGGCGGATGGCTTCATAAATCTTGAGAGAGGCATCGACCACATGGGGACGGAGACGATCGGCATATCCCATGTAGTCAGCAATCACCTCGCGAGCATCAAGGGGGGGCAAATCATAGAGCTTTTCCAGAATGGCGTTTTTATAATTAATCGTCCACTCCAGCCGCTCCCGCAGTCTTTCCGGGTCCATCAAATCCTGAATGCGGATGCCCGTGCGCTCAGATTTATCCGCATATGTAGGACCGATACCGCGTCCGGTGGTGCCAATTTTCTCACTCCCCCGCCGCTCTTCTGCAGCCATATCAATCAAGCGGTGGTAAGGCATAGTCACGTGAGCGGTTTGGGATACCATCAAGTTGCGCGTGGAGATGTGGAGCGCTTCGAGTTGGTCTAGCTCTTGAATCAGGGTTTGTGGGTCAATCACCGTTCCCGAACCAATAATGCACTCGGTATCCGGGTAGAGGATGCCAGAGGGAATCAGGTGCAGCTTAAAGGTTTGGTCGTTGACCACGACCGTGTGGCCAGCATTCACCCCCCCTTGGTAACGTACTACAACATCTGCTGACTTGCTCAGCAGGTCGGTAATCTTACCTTTTCCTTCATCGCCCCACTGGGCGCCTATTACTACGACGTTAGCCAAGGGTGTTTCACGGGTTTAGTTTACACAATCCACAATTATCCCCATCTTGTTTGCCATATGTCAAATGATTTTTTGTTAAAATTCGTAAACAAGAGGGTAAACAGTAAGTGATGGCTGGGTTTGGGTTGGTATTGTCCGGGTGATTGGTCAATCCTCAATTTTAGGAGCAGTGGCCGTGGCTTTATATGCTGAATTACACCGCCACTTGGGCGGGTCCGTGGTGCCTCGTGTCCTGTGGCGGTATTTCCAGCGGCACCACGAGGAGCTAGCGCTACAGTTTTCTGAGTACGGGGGGTTTGAGGAGTTTTACACCCGTCCGCGCAATACGTTAGATGAGTATTTAGAACTACACTCTCTCGTTGAGGGGGTGCAAACTCCGGAAACTTTGCCTTATTTTATTTACCGCCTCATGCGCGGAGCCTATATTTTTGAGAATTTGGCTTATTTGGAGCTACGCTATACTCCTTACCTGCGGACAGATCCAGAGTTAGGGCTGACGAAGCGCATCGACCAAATGGCGGAAATTGTGGAAATTGTGGGGAAGGCGGCGCAGGTGGCGGAGTATCCCATTTTCACCAGCCAGATTCTCTGTATGCACTCGCGGCTACCTTATGAGGTGAACCGGGCGATCGCGGATTTGGCGCGGCAAATGCCAGAATACATCTGTGGGATAGACCTGGCGGGCGGTGATACTCACTATCGTGAGCGGCTCGATGAGTTTGTCCAACTATATAGTTACGCCCGAGAATCGGGTTTAAACACCACCGGCCATGTTTATGAAACTGCCGATGGCTGTTACCCTGAACTGCTGCCCTATTTGATGCGTATCGGTCATGGCATCCAGATTCCTTTGCGATTCCCCCACCTGTTAAAGGATGTGGCACAACGGGGGCAGTGCCTGGAAGTGTGCCCAACAACTTATGTGAAAACTGGCACTCTTACTGATGTGAGAGAACTTAAAGGAGCATTTGACCGGTGTTTTAATGCGGGTGTGGATATCGCCATTTGCACCGATAACGCGGGGTTGCACAATATGCGCCTGCCGTTTGAGTATGAAAACTTGCTGACTTTAGACATCATTGATTTCAGGCAGTTGCAAGCCTGTCAAGAAGCCTCTTTCCGCCATGCGTTTGCTTGGCCCCACGGCAAAGCCCCCGCAGAAATGCTGTCTCAATCTCTGAACCAGAATGGACGAGCGAACAGGGAGGCGTTGCTTTCAGCTAAGTAGGGACTCGCGATCGCTCGCCCCTAACGGTTGGAGACAGTTAGCAGACCCTGTACCGTAGCGCTGGCAGTAGTAGTCTAAAATTTGCTGCAAACGCTGGCGTTCGGCGGGGTCTATCTCTGAACTCAGTTCTAGCCACAAGTGGGCAACTTGACTTTGGAGATAATCAAAATCAGGGGATGTTTGAGCGGTCAAACCAGCAGTCACACCTTGAACCTGGCGGACATGAGCCGCTATTTCCCGATACACGGCTAAGGGCAGTGCGGGGATGTGAAATTGCCATTTGGTTGTCTGCACCGTCTGAGTCACGAATAGCACCTCTCTGGATTAAATCTGCTGGGCTTCAGGATATGGTTCGGTGGAAGCAGCTTCCATCGGTTCGATCGCCTCCGTGGCTCCATTTGGAACCCAGGAGTCATCGGCACCGGTGGACCCATCCGTATGGGCATGGGGAAAACTGACTCCGTTTTCTTCCTTGGGATCAGCAGTTGGGAGAATGCAGCAGTTCACATCATTGATGCAGACTTTACCGCTTTGCAGGGCCCATCGCACCAGGGCCACGCGGTTGCTGGTTCTGGTTTTGTTTAAAATATTGCTGATATGGTTATCTACTGTGCGCTTGCTAATTTCCAGCTGTTCTGATATTTCCTGGTTAGTCAAGCCAGCAGCCACCAGTTCAATGACTTGTAATTCTCGATCTGAAAGAGATGCATTGGTCTGAGACTCGCCGCCAGCCATAATCAATTCCTATGTCTGTATATCTACCTAATTTTAATAAGTTTAAGTCAATCTCGCCAACAGTAGCCCGGTTTGACCCTTGTGGGGAAAGTAATACTGAGGATCTCGGTAGCGGTTTCGGGTGCGGAGCCGATCGCTCTACCCCTTGCCCTCCGGGCACCCACAGCCCCCCACTCACAGGTCCAGCCCCCCAGAGGCGATCGGCGCCCCCAAATCTTTAATTTTTATTAATTTTACTCCTGTGCGGGATGCTAGGGAATGATTCCCCATTACCATTGCCCATACTGCGCTAAATTAGATGGGGATTTAAGGGACGGTGTGCCACCAGCGGTGGGGTCACAGGGAGATGGATGCCAAATTCTCTGACTATCCCTAAATCCCTGTAGGCTGTATGGAGTAGAGTGCTGGAGAAGTGCTGCCATGACCCATCCCCGCGTTTTGTGCATCGGCGAAATCTTGTTTGACTGTCTGGCAGACCAACCAGGTAAACCTTTGGCGCTGGTGGAGTCTTGGACCAAGTATCCGGGAGGGGCTCCGGCAAATGTGGCTTGTGCTTTGGTAAAGTTGGGCACAACGGCGGGGTTTATCGGTTGTGTGGGTGAGGATGAAGCTGGGGAAACCTTGGTACAGGTGCTAAAGGAAGTGGGGGTGGATGTTACCGGAGTGCAACGCCGAGCCAACGCTCCCACTAGGCAAGTGTATGTGGTCAGGTCTGAGGCGGGCGATCGGGCATTTGCTGGTTTCGGCGGGGGAGAGACTACGGAATTCGCCGATACCGAATTGCAAGCCGATCGGCTGCCAGTAGAATTGTTTCAGAACGCCGATTTTATGGTGTTGGGCACCCTAGAAATGGCTTATCCCCATAGCCGCCGCGCCATTGAGCGGGCCTTAAAATTGGCAGACCAGTATGATGTGAAAATCCTGCTCGATGTGAACCGGCGAGATATGTTTTGGCCGGAACCTACCGAGGCTCACTCTGTGATTCTGAAGTTGGTAGAGCAGATTGATTTCCTCAAAATCACGGTGGAAGAAGCCCAGTGGTTATTTGGCACTGCTGACCCAGGCGCAATTACCCACCGCGTTGATTCTTTGGAGGGAGTATTAGTCACCGATGGGGATAAGGGTTGTGCTTATTGCTTAGGAGATAATGAGGGCAAACTGCCAGCTTTTACTGTGGATGTGGTGGATACCACCGGTGCTGGGGATAGCTTTGTGGCGGGGTTTACCCATCAAATTTGTCAGTATGGGATTAAAATTTTATCTGACCCGGAAGCGGCGAAACGAGTGGTGACATATGCGAGCGCAGTGGGGGCAATTACGGCCATGAAACCGGGGGCGATCGCGGCTCAACCTACCGCCGCTGAAGTAGCAGCCTTTTTATCCCGCTGACACAGCCATAACACCCGTGATATCAAGTCCGGGGGCATCGTGACGAAAATTCCGGGGCAACCCCCCTGTGGTTGCCCCCCCAGCATTAAGTTCTAAAAATGGAAAGCGATCGCCTGTATGAGTACGGAAATTGAGCGCAAATTCTTAGTCAGTAGTGACGGGTGGCGGGGGCTGGCTCCAGGCACCATTTATCGTCAAGGCTATCTGCCCACCCAAAACGGCATCACCGTCAGAGTTCGCGTGATTGGAGAACAAGGCTACCTCACCATCAAAGGACGCACATCCGGCATTTCCCGCTTAGAGTTTGAGTATCCTATTCCCATCTCTGATGCTCAAGAAATGCTGGATAATTTCTGTACTAAACCTTTAATTGAAAAAACTCGATATAAAATCAACCAGGGAGAGGTAATTTGGGAAATTGACGAATTCCACGGCGAAAATCAAGGCTTAATTATTGCCGAAGTAGAACTGGCAACAGCAAACCAAAGCATCACCATTCCTGAATGGATAGGAAATGAAGTTTCTCACGAACCAAGATACTTTAACGCCAATTTAGCCAAACATCCCTACAGTCGCTGGTAAGGCGGATGGGGGTAAGCCGCAACCTATGATAAAATCTAGACCATGACGAGACCAATCCAAAACTATGACTAGCAAAATCAAATCATCACTCACATTCGATTTCGAGGATGAGAAATTCAAGGCTCCCCCCTCTCAGGTTCTCCCCTGGTGCCACATGATTAATCCCCAACGCGAAGCAGGCAAGGGGGCAAATAATTTCGGGCTGGCCATCAAGCAGGATAATGCTAATGCCGTGGGTTTTGTCCCCGATGAAAATTGGCAATTAGTAGAACACCAGTTTAGCACTGGTGAGGTGGAAACTATTTTTATCACTACTTCGCCTCGGTTGGTGCTGGTGCGCAGAGGAGCGGTTTATCTCAAATACCGCGATACGGGTTTAACTCTAGGGCGATTAGGAGACCATTATGATACATTTATGGCCGACAAGCTGCGGTTTAAAACTTTTACCAGGCATTTGATTTTTTTCCTAGGTCAGGATAAGAAATTACTGCATAGTTCCCCATTGCGGTTGAGCCTCAGTGGTGCAGCAGGGGCGAGTTTTGGTAAAGCCTACGTGGACTATAAAGCTGGTCAAGCGACCAACGGGTTTACGGTGGAATTGGAAAAGGCTTATGCGGACTATTGCGGTAAGCGGTATGCCCCCAAAGGACCATTGTTTCACGCTCACGGCATTTTTTGCCCTCGCCTGGAAGCTCGGGAAGCTGGGATGGGTTTAAATACGGCGGTGGTGGCGGCGACGGTTGACTATGAGCATCCCACGGGGGTGAATTTCCCGGAATACGCGATCGCCTCTAACTCCGAAGAGTCCGCCATCATTTGCCAGACTTTCGAGGAACATCAGGATTTTGATAACGATATCCCCAAAGGGGGCAATGGCAAAATCCCTGGACTAGACGCCGCGAAAATGTACGCCTATCCGGGAGAAGAATTCGAGTATGAAAATGAACCCCTGTACTAACCGCAGGTATAAACCGGTACTAGCAATTCCTCACTTGCGATGAAGGAGTTGATGGCAGGGGGGAGCAAAACCGCTATAGCATAGTAGGGGCGGGTTCACCAAAATCGAGGGCAGCGGTTTTGGTGAACCCTACGGCAAAAATGCGATGGCGCCGTTCATCGCTTCATAGAGGAGAACAACTATGGGAATGACCCTCACAGAAAAAATCTTAGCTCGCGCTTCTGGTAAGTCCAGCGTCACCCCAGGGGAAAATATCTGGGTCAATACTGATGTGCTGATGACCCATGATGTGTGTGGACCGGGGACGATCGGCGTGTTTAAGCGGGAATTTGGCGCTGATGCCAAAGTCTGGGACAGTGAGAAAATCGTCATCATCCCTGACCACTATATTTTTACCGCTGACGAACGGGCTAACCGTAACGTGGATATCTTGCGGGACTTTGTGCAAGAACAAGGTATCAAATATTTTTACGACATCACCGATCGGAGCAATTTTAAAGCCAACCCGGACTATAAAGGGGTTTGCCATGTAGCTCTGGCTCAAGAAGGTCACACCCGCCCCGGTGAGGTCCTGTTTGGCACCGACTCTCACACCTGCAATGCAGGAGCTTTCGGTCAGTTCGCCACCGGTATCGGGAACACTGACGCCGCTTTTATCTTGGGTACGGGCAAACTTTTGATTAAAGTCCCCGCCACCATGCAGTTTATCCTCGATGGGGAAATGCCAGACTATCTCTTGGCAAAAGACCTGATTTTACAGATTATCGGGGATATCACGGTTTCTGGGGCAAATTACCGCACGATGGAATTTGCCGGGGAAGCGGTGGCGCAGATGACGATGGAAGAGAGGATGGTGTTGTGCAATATGGTGATTGAAGCTGGGGGGAAAAATGGCACGATCGCCCCTGACGAAACCACCTTTAGCTATGTCCGCTCCCGCACTGACAAGCCTTTCGAGGCAGTTTACACCGACGCCGATGCCAAATTCTACTCCCAGCGGCGCTACGATGTGAGCCAACTCGAACCCGTAGTGGCAAAACCCCACTCCCCCGATAACCGCGCTCTGGCTCGGGAATGCAGCGATGTGAAAATCGATCGGGTTTACATCGGTTCCTGCACTGGCGGCAAAACCACCGACTTCCTCAACGCCGCTCGCATCCTCAAAGGTCGGCAGGTGAAAGTCCCCACTTACCTAGTCCCCGCCACCCAAAAAGTGTACGAAGACCTGTTCACCATTAAACACGAAGGGCAAACCCTCTCAGAAATTTTCCTTTCTGCTGGCTGTATCGAACCCGCCGCCCCCTCTTGCGCCGCCTGTTTGGGCGGTCCCAAAGATACTTTCGGGCGGTTGAATGAGCCGGAAGTCTGCGTATCCACCACTAACCGCAATTTCCCCGGACGGATGGGCAACAAGCAAGCCCAAGTTTACCTTGCTTCTCCCTACACGGCAGCAGCTTCCGCTCTCACTGGTTATGTCACCGACCCCCGTCCGTTCCTCCAGTAGATTTTGATGTGAGGGAATTTTCATAGTTTTGAGGGCAGCCCCCAGGGGCTGCCCCTACTGTGCCCAACCCCACGAAAAAGCCCCGCATCATAAATATTATTCCCGGAAAATCAACCACCCGTAGTAGCACAGCTACATTAACCTAATTCATATGACAAACAATCTCAATTCACGCCGTGCCCACCCCCACGAAAAGGCCCCGCATCATAAATATTATTCCCCGACAATCAACCACCCGTAGTAGCACAGCTACGTCAACCTAATTCATGTGACTAATAATCTCAATTCCGCCGTGCCCACCCCCACGAAAAGACCCCGCATCATTAATCAAATTCATGTGACTAATAATCTTAATTCCGCCGTGCCCACCCCCACGAAATGGCACCGCATCATAAATATTATTCCCGGACAAATTATCACCATATCGTTGGGGGGGGGCACGGACAAGCGTGGCGCAGATTAATATCTCGGTTTCACGACCAAGGTTATCGACGCTGTGCCCCACCCCACGAATCACCCCAACCGCCGAAACTCCGCCAACGCTTTATCCTTCACATCCTCATCCACAATCGGAAAAGTCCCCAAAATATGGCTAAACTCCGATTCATTTAAACCATACAAATGGGCAATCATCCCATCTAATTCTGCCCGCAACTTTGCCCGCGACGCCGCATCCGTCACCCCATTTTTATGGGAACCGATACCCACCGACTTCGCTAAATCATCAAACTCCGGTGTCGTGCAAATCAGTTTCGCCGCTCTGGACACGATATCA
>DVDU01000275.1 GCA_015296065.1 Oscillatoriaceae cyanobacterium M33_DOE_052
CCCCACACTCCCCACACTCCCCACACTCCCCACACTCCCCACACTCCCCACACTCCCCACACTCCCCACACTCCCCACACTTCCCACACTCCCCACACTTCCCACACTGCCCTCTCCCTACCTGGGAGAGTGAGGGCTGTACCTGATGGATATGAGAAACGCTATATATAGGGGTGGTTTGCCCCTAAAAAGACAATAAATCGATAATTACCTGGAAATCGAATAACTTCGCTTTCTCCTTGAGGAAGAATGAGAGAGACTCTTTATCAGGTGGAATTTGGGCAATTAACTCCATCACTTTTCTGCGACTGGCCAAGGAAGCAGCTTCTCGCATTTGCTCTACCCATTCACTGGGCATGTCGGCGATATCGGCTCTTCCCACTATACCCCCGGCGTCGGTGCAAAAGCGCTCCCCTACACAAACGCTATCTTCGCCGTAAATGTAGCTAATACCGAGATTTTGTGCCAACTTGTGGAACAAATCCAAGTTTTGGAAAGGTTTTACCAGAAAGTCATCGCAACCGGCATTGATTGCCGCCAGCTTATCACCCTCGAATGCTAAAGCGGTCAAGGCAATAATTTTCGTGCGAGACTCATCGGAACTGGCTGCCTCTCGGCGGCGGATTTCCCGGGTTGTTTCCAAACCATCCATCTGCGGCATCAGAATATCCATTAAAATTAAATCTGGCTGCCATTCCTCCCATTGGGATAACGCTTCAGTGCCATCGCGAGCCGATCGCACTTCAAAACCCACCTCCGCCAGCAGCTCCACCATCAACTGACAATTATCCTGATTGTCATCCACAGAGAGAATGCGATAGGTAGAGAGCGGTTCGCCCCCCTCAGAAACAATACCCACCGGGTGACGTTCCGAAGGCAACCCACTGATATCCTCTGGCTCAGCCAAGGCAGCAATTATCCAAAAGCGGAAAATACTGCCCTGATCTAAATCACTCTCTACTGACATTTGACCTCCCATCAGCTCTACAAACCGACGGGCGATCGTCAATCCCAAACCCGTTCCCTCCCGGTAAACTGGGGACACACCCTGGACAAAAGGCTGGAAAATCGCCCCGATAGTTTCCTGAGACATCCCCAAGCCTGTATCTTCCACCTCAAAATTAATCCTTAACTGCCCTGGCGACTGTGCCTCAGCCACCGAACCCACCTCAACCCGCAGAGTGATGCGGCCTTTTTGGGTAAACTTAATCGCATTACTCAGCAAGTTAGTAATCACCTGGCGCAGCTTGTTGGCATCTGCCACGATCCAGAGGGGACTGGGGGACTCTGGGACAAGGGGACTGGGGGACTCGGTGTCTAAAACCAACTGCAAGCCTTTGGACGCGGCGGTGACTTTTAACAGGGTCGTAATCCCTTGCACCATAGAATAGATATCAAAACTGGTGGGGTTTATGGTCATCAGTCCCGACTCGATTTTGGCCAAATCCAGCACATTATCGATTAAGCTGCGCAAATGCTCGCCGCTGCGATTGATAGTTTGCAGTTGTTCTAGCTGCTTCGGTGGGATGTCAGGGTTGCGGCTCAGTAGCTGAGCGAAGCCCAAAATCGCATTTAGCGGCGTGCGCAGTTCGTGGCTCATATTCGCCAGAAACTCACTTTTCGCTTCACTGGCGGCGTCCGCTGCGGCTTTCGCCTCTTGCAATGCCATTTCTGCCAGCTTGCGCTCTGTGAGGTCAGTGGCAATGCCTAGAACTTGCTTGGGTTGCCCCGTGGCTGTCCGCTGGAATACCACCGTGCGTAAGGATAACCATCGCCAGTCTCCTTCTTGGCGTCGGATTCGATATTCGCACTCCAGGATTTGGTCATCAGCAATCACCGCCAAACTGCTTAAATGTTCTTGCAATACGGCTTTATCTTCCGGGTGTACTGTTGACTCAAACAGATTCCCCGGCAATTGCTGAATTTCTTCAGGGGTGTAGCCAAAAATATCAGTGACAGTGCGATTAGCATAGATGTTGCGCCGCTCGATTAGGTCATATATATAGATGATGCCGGGACTAGATTCAGTGATTTGCTCAATGAGGTTGCGGCTTTCTTCTAGAGCCTGTTGGGTGCGCTTCTGTTCCGTGATTTCCGTAATCACACCACCAATACCGCGACTGCCATCGACTAAATTAACCGGAAAGTAGCTCGTGAGCCAGGAGCGATTCTCCCCAGGATGCGCTGGGGTTTGACCTTGAATCTCCATGTTGAGAATTGGCACCCCTGTTACCATCACCTGGTTTAATATGGGGGCAATATTTTCGCCCATTGTCGGGATCAGTTCCTCCAGGGTCTTGCCCAGATGTTCTTCTATAGAAAAACCGGTCATCAGCGCGTGAGCCTGGTTGATTTTCACATATTGGAAATTACTATCGGTGAGACTCAAACCCACAGGACTAGCCGCAAACAGATTTTCTAGCAAAGCATTGGTTGCCTGCAGTTGGTTTTGGGTCTGTTTGAGTTCTTGGATATTGACAAAAGTCAGCACTACGCCATCGCTGGTGCCATCTTCTCGCAGATAGGGGTTGACCCGCATCAGCAGAGTTTCTCCGGTAGCGGTTAAGGTTACTTCCCGTTCTGCTGGTTGCTCGCTCTCTACTGCCTGTTTGAGGATTTCTATCAAATCGGGTAAATTGAGGTTATGGGTAAAATGAGCTAGGGGCCGATTCACATCGGAAGCGCGGATATTGATGGCTCTGGTGGCGGCTGGGGTCAGTTTGCGGATGCAGAGTTTCCGATCGAGAAACACTACCCCGATATCTGTGCTGCCCAGCAAATTATCCATATCATTGGTTAATTGCGTGAGCTGCTGAATTTTGCTCTGATATTCCGTATTGACTGTATAGAGTTCTTCGTTGACTGATTGTAATTCTTCGTTGGTACTTTGCAGCTCTTCATTAGAGGCGAGTAGCTCTTCATTGGTGGCTTGCTGTTCTTCATTGGCGACTTCCAGCTCTTCAATGGTGACTTGGAGGTTTTGCCGAGTTTGCTGGAGCGCATATTCTAGTTCGGCGATTTGTCGGCTCGCCTCCACGGTCATGTCTAAGCGGGAAACTGCTGGGGCGAAAGTGGGTTCGGTTTCTAATTCACAGAGGACGATCGCCCAATCGTCGATCACCTGACTGCTGTACAATCCCACCCGCAGAGTAACACTAAAGTCAATTTCTCCCCGGCGGAGTTTGATCTCGCCATAGAGAACTGTTTGCCTGTCTCTTCTAGCGCGGTGCAAAGCTGTACTTAAAGGTAAACTGAGATTTGGGTGAATCACGTCAGTGACATCTAGTCTGGCCTCTCCCACCGGCAAATCTAGTAATTGCGCTGTATTACAGAAAACATATATGAGCTGGTTATCTTGATTCACCAGCAAACAAGTGATTTGCTTTTCCCCAGAGCAGAATTTGAAAACATCTTCTAAGAAAGGCTCAAAACTTCGCCGAGATTTGAGTTGGCCGATGGAAGGCCAAGGGGTAATAATGGAGGGATGACTCACCGGAGCTGGGGGGAGCTGAATTTCGCGCACCTTCTGGAAAATTTTGGCATTGTTGTCCAAACGAGCGAACTCGGCGGACAAATCCCCTAGAGTTTCAGAATTGCCCAGAAACAGGATGCCTTGGGGAGCGAGGGAGAAGTGTAGCAAACGTAATACCTGCTGCTGTAGCTGCGGCTGCATATAAATCAGCACATTGCGACAGGTAATACCAATTTAAAATGAAGATGAGCAAAAAGGTCTCGTCTAGAAGGCAGCCAACATCAGAGCTTCGAGGATGAAGTCAAATGAGGTGAGCGATTGTACTTGCGCCGGAGTCAGTTGGCTTAACTCCTGATCGACTCGCTGC
>DVDU01000022.1 GCA_015296065.1 Oscillatoriaceae cyanobacterium M33_DOE_052
AAGTCCCTCAAGATGTATTTGAGAATCATGGAGAATGAATATTTAGTCATGCTTAAACTCCTTTTTTTTTATCTGCGGCTCTCATTATAACATAATTGTGGCTATTTTTACCACTTTTTTATTGACATTCAACACTTCTGCGTTAACCCAAAAACCTTTACTCGGAAAATTGCGCCTTACCAGTATCATTGAACTGAAAACTGGTTTGCATATTGGCGGTGGTGGAGAAACCCTAGATATCGGTGGTTTGGATAAACCAGTGATTCGGGACCCCCTTACCAAGTATCCCTACTTACCAGGCTCTTCTCTGAAAGGGAAAATGCGCGCTATTTTGGAGCGAATGTTAAATAAACCCCTGAACAGAGCTGGAGGCAGCGGGACTTATCGCTATGAAAGCGACGATTTAGCAGATGGATTTACAGAAGTTAAGCAACAAAATTCACCCTTGCTAATTTGGTACAAAGGCGCTCGTGACTGTGAACTGAGCCGGTTATTTGGCTCAACTGGTGTTGAGTGCTGGATCAAAAGTAGTGAAGTTAAGCAAGAACAACTAGAAAAAGTATCAGGTATCGAACCACGCCTGATTATCGCCTCTGCCAACCTTTTAGATAGAAAAAGCGGTCGATTTGATAACGAGGGAGCGGTAATTGGAGCGGGAGAAGTCCGAGAGGAGTACACTAAGGTAAAAGGCCGAAATTCGCCAGCTCGGTTGATAGTGCGGGATTGTTATTTGTTGCCAGAATCGGCGGCAGAACTCAAAAGAGCAGACACCGGACTATATATGACAGAGTGGAAGTTTGAGAACGGTATCGATCGCGTCACCTCCGCCGCCAACCCCAGACAGATAGAGCGAGTCCCCGCTGGGTCGAAATTCCAGTTAGAATTGATTTACACAGTGGAAAATCAAGCCCAAGCTATAGCAGACTTGGAAAACATCGCCATTGCCCTGGCTATCCTAGAAGATGATGCCCTTGGGGGACATGGGTCTCGCGGCTACGGCCAAATTAAATTTACAGATTTTCAGGTTTTCTATCGCAGTTTGGAGAAATATCGCCAAATCATCCGCCAGCCTTCCGGTTCCTCCGGTTCGCAGCCAATTTCATCTGCCGACGATACGGCTGCTTTATTAGATAATTTTAGTGGTTTGCGCGATAAAGTGGAGCGACTTTTGCCAGACAAGGGGGATGAAGCATGAAAGAAGAATGGAGATTAGTTAAGCTGAAATTTGGTCGATCGCCCGCACATTTTGGCGAAGTGGGCATCGGGATGGAAGAAACCGGGACTCAGGTAGCTTCCGACACCTTATTTAGTGCCGTGATGACTGCTTATGCTCGGTTATATGGTGGAAATGACATTGCCGAATTACTCGGACAGTTTCCCTCTGAAAAATCTCCCCAACACCAGCCACCATTTCGTTTCAGCTCCACCTTTATCTACCGCCAAACCGGCGACAGGGATATTTATTACCTTCCGCGTCCCCAGAAATTCCCGGTCAACTATCCCTATGAAGATGTACAATTCTTCAAAACCTACAAAAAGCTGTCATACTTACCATTAGAAGTTTGGCAGAAATGGTATCAGCGAGAAGGATTTACCGAGGCGGATAAGGAGGAGCTAATCCGCGAAACTGAAAAGCCAGAATCTAGTGTGTGGTTGCGGGAGCAGGGCACTTTTGACTATCAAAAAGCCTTTCAAACTGGACTGCAGCCTAAAGTTGCCGTGGACAGAATCACCGCCGCCACTAATTTCTACCACATCAAGTTAGTGCAATTCCAATGGGAGCAGAACGGACAAGAGATTACATCCCTGTCGGGGCTGTATTTTCTCCTATGCTTTCCTGAGAGGAATAAAGAGCTAGAATCTAAATTAGAGGCTGCTTTTCACCTGCTGGGTGAGGAGGGACTAGGGGGCGATCGCTCTAGCGGCTTAGGGCGATTTGAGGTAGAATGGTTATCACTGCCAGAACCTTGGCAAAAAATCGTCAATTTCACCCAAACAACCCACCAATGCCTGATTAGTTTATTCTGGGATATAGATTTACCCGATAACTTTTTAGCTGAGTCCAGCTATGAAATTAAACCACGCGGTGGTTGGCTATCAGGACAACAATTGCGGCGTCAAATGGTGCGGATGTTCGCCGAAGGTTCCGTGTTGCGGGAAGTTCCACCAGGCAAACTCGCCGACGTGACACCTACAGAATATAAACCACACCCCATCTATCGCAGTGGTATCAGCTTGAGTTTACCCATTCGCCTGAGCTAAATCAAATTATGGCAACATCTCCAGCAGCAGGGTTGAAAAAACCCCAAGTTTACGAATCCCGAAAAATCCAGCTCACCAGTCCATTGTTGCACATCGGTGGTGCAGTATCGCAATTGAACCCTTTTGAGTTTGTCCAGAGCGGTAATAAAGTCTATTTACCAAACCAGGAAGCACTAGCCAAAGCTCTGCTCGCCAAGGGAGGGCGATTTCTTGACGATTATATCGCCACCATTGAGGAACGGCAAGATATCAGACCATTGCTAGTACAAGCCTTTGGTAAAGAATGGTGGACAGCTAAAGATGAAGCAGGAAACCGGGTTTTTCCTGAAGAGACAATTAGCCATAAATGGACTGACGATAATATTACCACTTTGCGCCCGATGATTCGCAACGGGATGGGGCAACTGTATATTCCCGGTTCTTCCATTAAAGGCGCAATCAGAACAGCTATTGCTTATTACCTGCTCAAAAACGCCGATACCTATCAAATCCCCGCCGCCACCAGGGTGAGCGCCATTGAGGCAACTCTGATAGAAAAGTTGGGGAAGCTAAACAATCATAAAAAAAATTTTTTTGATGATGATTTGTTTATGGACAGTCTTTTTTCTGACTTCACCCTCACCTATCAAGGACGCCACCATAAATTACTCACAAACTCCGAGAATAGTTCTTCTAACACCGACTTTCTGCGCGCTTTGAAAGTCAGCGACTCCACCCCCCTCATCGAATCCAAAGCCAAAACCAAGCAAGGGAAAATAATATCCGTAAATCTGCCAGTGGTAGGGAAGGTAATAATTTCCAGCCGAGATTCCGACTACTCAGCCAAATACAGAGCATCTATCTACGCAGAAATGGTCTGCCATGTCAAGGCGGAATTTACCCTTACTCTGGATACAGAAATGCTATCATGGTTTACGCACAACCAGGGAATCAAATTGCCATTCAGTAATTTAGACGAACTACTGCAAATTTGCCGAGAATTTGCCCAGGATCAGTGGAAAGGTGAACATGATTACTGGGAAAAAATACAAAATAACGATAAAGACCAAAAGCATCAATTAAATTTTGATGAAATTAGAAAATTTTACATGGCAGAAAAATGCTCTTATAATTTGAGATTGGGCTGGGGTTGTGGAATGAATGGCACCACAGTAGATTTTTTATTTCAAGAAGAAACCAGACAACAAATCCGGGATATGTGCGGTTTAAAAGCTCCGGGTTATGAAGCACCAAAATCCCGGCGGACAATAGTTGATGAGAATGGCGATATCAAATTTGTCCCTGGCTGGGTGAAATTTAAAACTTTAGAGGCGAAAAGCCAAATTTAAGCAATTTATGTTGATTCGCTCTACTTGGACATTAACTGTATCGCAACCAACGGTTTTACCCCGTGCTTATAACTTAGAACTGGTGAAACAACTGCACCGCCAGCTAGGATTAGAAATAGGTGGCGAAGGGATACCGCCGATTTCCGCTTCAGCAATTTTAGGTTATTACCAGACTTCCAGGGATTTTTTCACTTTCCAGCCGGAGGAGTTTTATTCCTTGACGATGTGTGGTTTGCGAGAACCAGAGGCGAAGGCGATATCCGCTCTCAATCTCTCCTCGAAACTGGAATTTTTGGGAGCCAAGTTTGATGTGATTAACCGGGAAGACGAAATTACCAGTTATGAGGCATTATACGGCGCTTTGGTCGCCAATGAGCCAGAACCAGTCAAACGGTTAAAATTGCAGTTCGCGACGCCGACGGCTTTCGCGCAACAAGGTGTCACCTTACCCCTCCCTGTCCCTACATTGATGTTCCGCAGTTGGCTGGAAAGGTGGAATGAATTTGCCCCGATTTATTTAGGGAGTGATGATTTACTTGGTTACTTGTGTGGTGCTATCATGTTAAAGCAGCACAAAATTCAAACTCGGTCTTTTCAGCTTCCCCGGGGTTATGTTAATGGATTTACTGGGGAAGTGACTTTGCAAGTTATGAATGGAGCTGAACCGTTGCTGGCAAATGTGGCGGATCTGCTGGTTGTGTATGCTAAGTTTGCCGGTACGGGGATAAAAACCCGTTTGGGTATGGGTCATACTTTAGTTTAGATTATTACAGGAGCATTATCGTGAGGGACACTTTAATTTGTACCGTCGGCACGAGCTTGTTTAGCAATATTAAATTTGCTAAAGACCATGAAGTAATTCAGCAGGCTTTTCAGGGAAAAAACTGGCAACAGCTTGCCCTGCTTTTGCTGGAGAAACCAAATAATGATCGATTGTGCGGAGCGGAGATTAACTCGATTACCAGCATTTGTAATGGAAACTATCTGTCATCGCGCTATCGGTTGCTGTTTCTCGTCTCGGAAACCGAAGATGGCAAAAATACTGGCGAAGTGTTAAAGTTGTATTACAAAAATTCTCGAAATTCCTTAAAGTTTGATGATGTGGATGTGCAGGTACTGGAAGGATTGCGAGACGACAAAGTGAAAGATTTTAAGCAAAAAGGCTTAAAAAATCTTGTCCGCTACATCAGCTCGGAAGTGAAAAAATTTTCGCCGCAAAAGATTGCGATTAATGCGACTGGCGGTTATAAAGCCCAAATATCCTTTGCTGGGATGGTGGGTCAGGCTTTGGAGATTCCGGTGTATTATTTATTTGAGAAGTTTTCTGAAGTAATCGAGTTACCGCCGCAACCGATTGCGCTGGATTTGGCTTTTTGGCTCAACAATTATCAATTTTTTGAGCAGATGGAAGCTAATTCAATGATGCCTAAATCGGAAGTGGCAGCAGCAGTGCAAAATCCTTACTTGCAATCTTTGGTAGATGAGGAAATCGTAGATGGTGCCTCTTGGGTGAGTCTTTCAGCGATGGGCGAGTTGTTTCACCAACGCTCTCGGTTACAATTTGCCAAGCAAGAAACCACGATTATGTCTTTAATTCCTCAAGATGATACGCCGCCATCTCAGAAAAAGATTAACCTCCGCGATGACCACGGGAAAGATGTGTTAAAGGCATTTGGCGATAAAATATGTCGTTCTCCTTACGTAAAAAGTGTGATTAACTCTTTGCCTTTTAATCCGAAACAAATTCAGCCGATTTTAGGGGCTTACGATAATGGGATAGTTGAGTTTGTTCTCACTTGGACGGACAGGGGATTAGGTTTGTGCATTCAAACCACCGGACGGAATCTGGCGGAAACCAATAGTATTGCTCTGCATTTGGAACAAGAATTTGGTCAGAGGACTTAGGTAGAGCAGCGTAGGTTTGTAGTTGGGCTTTAGCCCAGAGGTTTTTTGGGCTGAAGGGGCGCTTCGCAAAGCGCCCCTACTACAAACTCTGTTACAATCTGTAACGTAAATCCGCACCCCAGCCAACAATTAGGAGTATGTTAGATAACCTCCAAACCACACTCTACCAACTACAGCAATTTGCTAATACGATCGTCTCTGGCCAACTCACCCATATCACAATAGTGAGCATAGGCTTAATCTTCATCGCCGGTTTGCTCACTAGCCTGACTCCCTGCATGCTCTCCATGCTCCCCATCACCATCGGCTACATCGGGGGCAGCGAAACCAAAAGCCGCACCCAAGCCGCATTACAATCCACCTGGTTCGCCCTCGGTTTAGCCACCACCCTCGCCGGTTTAGGTATCGCCGCCGCCTTTTTAGGCAAAGTTTATGGGCAAATTGGTCTCGGTTTGCCTATTGTGGTGAGCGTTGTCGCCATCATTATGGGGTTAAACTTACTCGAAGCCTTACCCCTGCAACTCCCCTCCTTTGATGGCATGCAATTCCTACCCGCCAATTTGTCCGGGGGAGCCCGATCGTACCTCCTCGGTTTAACCTTCGGATTAGTCGCATCACCCTGCAGCACCCCCGTATTAGCAACCCTGCTGGCGTGGGTAGCCACGACAAAAGACCTCATTTTAGGCGCAGCGCTGCTGTTATCTTACACCGCCGGATATGTGGCGCCGCTGATTTTGGCTGGAACCTTTACCGGTACAATTAAAAAGTTGCTGGAATGGCGCCGCTGGTCAGCGTGGATTTCCCCCGCCAGCGGCGTCCTCTTAGTGGGATTCGGCGTGTTTTCCCTGCTCCTGCGCTTGCTGCCAGCAGTGTAAAGATAATAAGTGAGATAACAAAAGTTAGGAATGATATCAGAGAAACAAGAGTTAGTATTTAAAGGAGATAAATGGTGGTCTGCGCCGCAGCAGTTGGGGCGGAAACTCCTGCGCTTTGTGGGAGATTTGCGCTTAGCGATCGTGCTGCTATTGGCGATCGCCCTCTTCAGCATCAGCGGCACCATCATAGAACAGGGACAAACCCTAGAATTCTACCAAACCAACTACCCCGAAAACCCCGCCCTCTTCGGCTTCCTCACCTGGAAAGTCCTCCTCTTCTTAGGCTTAAACGGCGTTTATCACACCTGGTGGTTTCTCGCCCTTCTCATCGTCTTTGGTAGCAGCCTAACCGCCTGCACCTTTACCCACCAATGGCCCGCCCTCAACGCCGCTCGCACCTGGAAATACTACCAACAACCCCGACAATTTGAAAAACTCGCCCTCAGTGCCCAATTAAACGGCGAACACCTCAACCAAATCACCACCTTACTGCAAAAACGGCGTTACCGCGTCTTCACCGAGGCTTCAGAAACCGGAGGTAACACCCTCTATGCTCGCAAAGGCATAATCGGCAAAATCGGCCCCATATTAGTTCACGCCAGCATGCTCGTCATTCTCGGCGGTTCCATTTGGGGCGGGCTCAACGGCTTTATGGCCCAAGAATTAGTCCCCAGTGGCGGTAACTTCACCATCCAAAACATCATTGATGCGGGGCCATTTTCCCAGCAACGCATCCCCAAAGACTGGGGCGTAAAAGTAAATCGCTTCTGGATTGAATACAGCCCCGAAGGCGACATCGACCAGTTTTATTCCGATTTATCAGTCATCAACAACAGCGGCGAAGAACAAAAACGGGAAACCATCCACGTTAACCAACCCCTGCGCTACCAAGGTATCACCATCTACCAAACCAACTGGGGTATCGCCGCCATCCGGGTTCGCCTCAACAATAGTCCCATATTTCAACTGCCAATGGCCGCCATCGACACCAACGGCGGCGGACGCATTTGGGGCACCTGGATACCCACCAAACCCGATTTAAGCGCCGGAGTTTCTGTCATCGCCAAAGACTTACAAGGCACCGTATTAATTTACGGTCCAGACGGCAAATTAATCACCACTGCCCGCGAGGGAATGGCCACAGAAGTTAACGGCGTGAATCTCAGTATATTAGATTTGGTGGGCAGCACCGGACTGCAAATCAAAGCCGACCCGGGCATCCCGTGGGTGTACGCCGGGTTTGCCTTCCTGATGCTCGGAGTCGTATGGAGTTACTTTTCTCACTCCCAGATATGGGCATTGGAAAAAGACGGCAAACTCTATGTGGGCGGGAAGACTAACCGCGCCCAAGTCGCATTTGAGCGGGAATTGATAGAAATTTTGGGTCAAATTCCTGGGGTGTAGTCATTGGTTCTTTGTCCTTTGTCCTTTGTCCCCTTCGACTTCGCTCAGGGCAGGCTTGGTCATTTGTCCTTTGGTGACAAGGGACAAGGGAGAAGGGAGAAGTGACAGTGGTTCATACCCCTGCACCCTGCTGGTGGCGGACTTCAATCACAGTGTGGACATTGCCGCGAGGGTTGAAATCGCCTTTGATGGTGACTTCTAGGGGGTTGCAGGCGGCAACGAAGTCATCGAGGATTTGGTTAACCGATTCTTCGTGGGAGATGTAGCGATCGCGGTAGCCATTGATATAGAGCTTGAGGGCCTTCAGCTCCACCACCCGATCGTCAGGCACGTAAGTCACGTAGATTGTGGCAAAATCAGGATAACCAGAAAACGGACACTTGCAGGTAAACTCCGGCAAAGTAATGTGGATATCATAGCGCCGACCGGGGCGGGGGTTAGGAAAAGTGATTAACTCGCCCTCCTGAATCACGCGCTCGCCATACTTCAGCTCTGGGTTTTCTGCTGCTAGTGTTGCATCTGGGGTTGGGGTGTGACTCATAAACCTATCTAACTCGAATGCGATCGACTACTGATGGACAACCAAACCTCAGTATAAACGCTCTCGACCACTTCACCTTCTAGTTGGTCACAGCCCCAACCCGCTTCCCCCCTAATTTTTCTCTATTGTAAATTAAAAACCAAAACCATGATGAGAAATGCTCCCACAGCGGGCAACACCGTGCCCCCCACAGGACAAACATACTCCCCCTCCATTCCCATCTCCGTCTATCGCGAGGTAGTCGCCGAATTGCAAAGCGCCAAAGCCACCCTAGAGACATTGCAGCAGCAAAACCAACAACTAGCGCAGCAAAACCAACAACTGCGCCAAGAGATGGAAAACGCCATTAAAGGCGCCGTGCGGATGCAGCAGATACTGGACTCCTTCGCCGACGCAGAAACCGACAACTATCCCAATACCCCAATGGATTTTGCTGCCACCGGAAGAGGAAACCCCGCTACCGTTCCCTTTGCGTCGCCATTTACAATGGCACAACCAAATTCACCCCAACGCAGCGAACCCCTATTCGCCGAAGAGGAAGCCCCCCGCTACCGCCGTCCCGTGGCTGCACTCAGCCGCTCCTCAGACATCGAAGGAATTCGCTTAGTATTAACAGTCCTGCTCATCGTCGCCGTTGCCTTCGGGGTCGGGTCTTTTCTAGTTGCCCCCCTCTTCCAACGCTTGCAGAACAACACCAACCAATAGTTTTTTGTCATTTGTCACTGGTCATTTGTCCTTTGTCATTAGTCATTTGGTGACAAGGGACAAGGGACAAGGGACAAGGGACAAGGGACCAAGAACTACCGCATCAATTTTATTCACATAAATAAACTGAGAGGCACTGCCCAAGAGCAGTGATTTGGGTAGAAAATGTAGGAGAGGCAGTGCCCACCCGACTAAATCTCGCTCGGTTAAAACACCAAAATTGTCGCAGAAACCAGGTTTATAAACCGCAGAATTGTGGGATAATTGTGGGATAATTATACAAGCGCTCCCCGTCGCCCCGTGAGGTGAAACAATGAATCAACCCCTGTTAGAAAATTTACTCTATGAGCGGCGAGACCAAATCCTAGCTATTGCCGCCAAACATGGAGCTTACAATGTAAGAGTTTTTGGCTCAGTCGCCCGGAAGCAAGACCGGGAAACTAGCGATATTGATTTTTTAGTAGATTATGACCCCAGTCGCCGCAGTCCTTGGTTTCCAATGGGGTTAATTCAGGATTTAGAAACGTTGTTGCAAAGAAAAGTAGATGTGGCCACCCCAACCATGCTCAAAGATAGGCTACGAGAGCAGGTGAGTAATGAGGCAGTTTGCCTATGAGAAGAACCCCAGAGCGATTGCAGGATATTTTGGACGCGATCGAGGCAATCCAGCGCTATACACACCAGGGAAAATCAGCCTTTGAGAACCAAGAGTTAATTCAGGTTTGGGTATTGCATCACCTAGCAATTATTGGAGAAGCAGTTAACGCCCTCCCAGCCGAGCTACTAGAAAAAAAACCAGAGATGCCCTGGGCGCAGATTATCGGTTTGCGCAATAGATTAATTCACGAGTATTTCCGCATCGACCCAGAAATAATTTGGAGTATTGCTACAGAAGACCTGCCCCCTTTGCAAATTGTCATTTCTCGAATGTTAGTAGAGATAGATAGTAGGTTGAGTTGAGGTAGGTTCCCCAACCCCAAGGAGAAAACGTCGGGTGGGCATTGTCTTGATAACGCCGTGCCCACCCATCCCAAGAGACCGCCAGTTGGCTGATGCGAACTACAAACCTAACAAATGACCAAAGAATCCCTACCCAAGGACAAATAATTATGAATCTACCCGAATCAAGCCGACTACAACTGACCCCAGATTTGAATATTTGCCGGATTTTAAATGGAATGTGGCAGGTATCTGGTGGCCACGGAAATATCAACCCCCAGCGCGCCATTCAAAGTATGTTTAGTTACTTTGATGCTGGGTTTACTACCTGGGATTTAGCAGACCACTATGGACCGGCAGAAGATTTTATCGGCGAATTCCGGCGACAATTGGCCACAACCAGGGGAGATGTGGTGTTGTCAGAAGTCCAAGCATTTACTAAATGGGTGCCGAGACCTGGTAAAATGACCAAAAAACTGGTAGAAGAAAATATCGATATCTCCCGCCGCCGCATGGGAGTGGAATGTTTGGATATGCTCCAGTTCCATTGGTGGATTTATAAAGATAAAAATTACCTGGATGCGCTTAAGTATATGGCAGAACTCCAGGCAGAGGGGAAAATTAAGCATCTGGCTTTGACGAATTTTGACACGGAACATCTCGAGGAGATTCTCGACAACGGGATTAAAATTCTGTCGAACCAGGTGCAGTTTTCCCTAGTCGATCGGCGTCCCTTAGTGAAGATGAGCCAGTTTTGCACCGAAAACGGCATTAAGTTATTTGCCTACGGTACTCTCGGCGGTGGCTTGCTATCAGATAAATACTACCAGCAACCAGAACCCGGATTTGGACAGCTCAACACCGCTTCTCTGCGAAAATACAAAAATATGGTAGCCGCTTGGGGGGGATGGGACCTGCTGCAAGAGCTGCTCGGGGTGTTGAAACAAATTGCCCAAAAACACCAAGTCAGTATCGCTAATGTGGCAGTGCGCTATATTTTAGACCAACCGGCTGTAGCAGGGGTGATTGTGGGCACCCGCTTGGGGGTGTCAGAACATATAGAAGAAACTGCCCGAGTCTTTGGTTTTCAGCTAGATGGGGAAGACGAGGAGCTGCTCAATGGGGTCTTGGCAAAATCTGGCGACTTGTATCGGACGATCGGCGACTGCGGCGACGAATACCGACGGTAAAAGCAATTGATCCTAGCCACCGTCAACAAAAAACCCCATTCCTGAGATCATTTTCTCCCCTTCATAGAAACCTTTTGCCATTGCCTTTACCCCCTAGGTATCTAACCCATCAGGTATGTTACCCCACACTCAGACCCGAAAATAAACCCCTACCAGGGGAAAATAGAAGCCGGAACAATGCCAACAGTATCCATTTTTAGGGAAACACAGCGGTAGGGGTTTTTGCCCAAACCCCTAGCAACAGGGAAGGTGGAAGATGCTTCAGCACAGGTGAGATTTTTGGTGAAACCCCCTCTAACCTCTGAAAAAACCGAGGTAAAGTAATAGAGGGGAATATTGGACATCGCCAAAGCTATGAATGCCATCCTAACAAAATTCTTAAAACCAACCCACCTAGAGTATATAGTAATCAATAGAGAATTCCTCATCGAGGAAGCCACAGAAGGCGCGGCCAAGTTTGCCGATGGCGAGGGGCAAATCCAGGGAGGGAGGGATGTGCGCGATTATTTTCCCGAATTATTTGGCTTAGAGGACATCCTCACAGACATCTTTGAGGGTCTGCAGCCAAATTTTGATTTAAAAGATATTGGCCGCTTTCACGACAGCACCCAGCCGTTATATTTTGATTTGTATATATTTAATAGTAGTGCCGCCGAAACTAATGGGCAGACCAATTATTTAGTAATTGCCTGTGAAGATGCCACAGAAAGGACGGTTTTAGCCCAAAAGCTGGGACAAGTTGCCAACGATTATGCTTTATTACTCAACAAACTAAATTCTAACAAAAATTATTTAAAAAAAATAATTAATTCATTAAAAGATGCTTTAATCGTCACAGACATTGAGGGAAACATTAAAAAAAATAATCCAGCCTGCTGGGATTTATTTGGTTACAATATGGCAGAATTGCTAGAACAGCCAATTTCTATGTTATTTGAAAATTCTGCTGCATATGCAGATGTGAAAAACATAGAAAAATTGTTAAATTCAGAAGAAGATGTGGAAATTAACTGTTTAACCAAAGCCGGAGAAAAAATTTGCATATCTTTTTCTTGTGCATTAGTCGATGCCAATTCAGAACCGAAAAACTTTGTTTGGATTGGGCGCGATATTACCCAGCGCAAGCGCTATGAACAAGCCTTATACAATCTAACTAACAATTTAGAAAAAAGAGTAGAAGAAAGAACCGCACAATTACAGCGGACAGCGCGAAAACTAGAAGCAGAGATGGCAGAAAGGTTATATGCGGAAACCGCTTTAGAGGAAAGCGAATCACGCTTGAGCAATTTGCTGCAATCCCTGCAAGATGTGGTGTGGTCTTTTGACCCCGGGGAATCAAAAGTGCTTTACCTGAATCCGGCGGCGGAGAAACTTTACGGTCGAGCGGTGGCAGAATTTTATAAAAATTCTAATTTATGGGTAGAAGTGATTGCCCCAGAATACCGCCAGGAAGTAGAAGAATCAATATCAGAATTAGTAGAACAGGATAACTGGGAATTAGAATATCCCATAGTCCGTCCTGATGGGGAAATGCGGTGGGTGAGGAGCCGCAGTTATTTAGTGCGGGATGCGCAGGGAAAAGCAATGCGGGTGGATGGCATTACCACAGATATTACTGAGCGCAAGCGCACAGAAGACGCCTTGAAGGCGAGCGATCGATTTATTCAAAGAATCGCCCAAACCAATCCCAATTTTTTGTATATATACGACATCGTAGAACAGAATTACGTTTATGCTAATCGGGAAATTGCCACATTTCTCGGCTATCCCCCAGAACAACAGCAGCAAATAGAAACCGATATTTGGGAAAATTTGCTGCACCCAGAAGATGCCGACAAAGTGAGAGAACACCACAACCGGTTTGACACAGCCAAAGAAGGAGAAATCGTGGAAATCTCTTACCGTCTGCGCCACGCGAGCGGGGAATGGCGGTGGTTTCACAGTTGGGATACCGTGTTTGCGGTGACAGATAATGGCTTACCAGAGCAGATTTTAGGCACAGCGGCGGATATCACCGAACGCATTAAGGTGATGGAATATTTACAGCTTTCCGAAGCCAGGGAGCGGGAAAAAGCCAACCAATTAGAAGCGGCGATGGCGGAACTAAAGCGGACGCAAGCGCAGCTAGTGCAGAGTGAAAAAATGGTATCTTTGGGGAATATGGTGGCGGGGGTAGCGCATGAAATCAATAATCCGGTAAATTTTATTTATGGCAACATTACCCACGCCACGGACTATGCCAACGACTTGCTGGAATTGGTGAAAATCTACCAGGAATCATATCCCGAACCATTGCCAGAAATTGAGACCGCTTTAGAAGAAATCGATGCAGAATTCCTGATCGAAGATTTTCCCAAAGTGTTATTTTCCATGAAAATGGGGGCAGAGCGCATCAGTGAGATTGTCAAATCCTTGCGGAATTTCTCTCGGTTAGATGAAGCGGATTTAAAACAAGTCAATATCCATGAGGGAATTGATAGCACGCTGCTGATTTTACACAATCGCCTGAAAGCGAAATCGAGGCGCCCCGATATTGCCGTGGTGAAAAATTACGGTTCAATGCCGCCAGTGATGTGTTATCCAGGAGAGTTGAATCAGGTGTTTATGAATGTGATTGGCAATGCGATCGATGCGTTGGAGGAGGCGAGCAGTGGGACTAAGGCAGGGGATAAATTTGAGCCCACGATTTGGATTGAGACAGAGATGATGGCCAGCCAGCGCATCGGGATTAAAATCAGGGACAACGGACTAGGGATTAAGCCAGAGGCGGTTTGCCGGTTATTCGACCCTTTTTATACCACCAAGCCTCCGGGGAAGGGGACAGGCTTGGGATTATCAATTTGCTATCAAATTGTGGTAGAACGTCACGGCGGGAGTTTGCACTGTAGCTCGCGTCCCGGCACGGGAGCTGAGTTTACCATAGAAATCCCCATCTGCGCTCAGATAGCAAATGGGACGAGAAACCGGTGAGAGAACCTGGTTAGGGGACTGTGGTTGGACGCTGCTCTTGTGTGGTTTCAGGAAGCCGATTTCTAGCAAAGAGCGGGCGGATTCTGCTATAAGGAGTCAGGAGTACGGTCTGACCACAGGAAAGTTCATGCCCAACCACTCAAATTTCGTAAATTTGCTGCGCGATCGAGCGCAAGAAATGCCCGAGCAAACTTTATACAGCTTTTTGCCCGACGGAGAAACAGTGGGCAGCAGCCTCACCTATGGAGAATTAGACCAACGCGCCCGGGCGATCGCCGCCACACTGCAACAACTAGGCGTCCAAGGAGAACGAGCCCTCCTCATCTATCCCTGGGGCGCCTCCCTAGAATTTATCGCCGCCTTCTTCGGCTGCTTATATGCAGGAGTAGTAGCCGTCACCACCTATCCCCCCCGCCCCAACCAGTCCCTAGGCGGGTTTCAAGCCCGACTCACCTCATCTCAAGCCAACCTAGTCCTCACCACCAGCGACCAATTAAACAAATTAGACAACCAACAACTCCAAGATTTACCCCTCTTACTCAGCACCCAAAAACTAGCCACCGATACCATTCCCACCAAAGAAAGCGCCAGTTGGATAGAATCCACTTTCAGCCCCGACACTCTGGCATTTCTGCAATACACATCCGGCTCCACCGGCACCCCCAAAGGTGTGATGGTGACTCACGGCAACCTGATCCACAACTCCGCCGCCATCCACGCCAGTTTCCAGACCAGCCCCCAAGATCACTCCTTAATTTGGCTGCCTTTATTCCACGATATGGGCTTAATTGGCGGAGTTCTCCAACCCCTTTACGCCGGATTTCGCGTCACATTAATGTCACCAGTGACATTCTTGCAAAATCCCTTACTCTGGCTGAAAGCCATTTCCCGCTACCGCGCCACCATCACCGGCGCCCCCAATTTCGCCTATGACCAGTGCGCCCGCAAAATTCCCGAATCCGTGCTACCCAGTCTAGACCTGAGCAGTTTGCAAGTAGCATTCTCAGGCGCGGAACCAGTCAGAGCCGAAACTTTAGACCTATTCGCCAGTAAATTCGCCCCCTGTGGCTTCCGCAAAGAGGCATTTTATCCCTGCTACGGGATGGCGGAAGCCACTTTATTAGTTTCCGGGGGTTTGAGGACAGAAATTCCCCAAGTGCAGTATGTAGAGGGAGCTGCCCTGGAAGAAAATCGCGTGGTGCCAGCGGTTCCCGGTGCCCAGGGGACGCGCTCCGTGGTCAGTTGCGGACGCACCTGGGAAGGACAAAAAGTGGTCATCGTTCACCCAGAAACCCGCATCCCCGTAAATACTGGGCAAGTAGGAGAGATTTGGGTATCGGGGGAAGGTTTGGGGAAAGGCTATTGGCAGCAACCCGAAGAAACCGAAAAGACTTTTCACGCCTATTTGGCCGCTGACGCCCACAACCTCCCCAACGGTCCCTATCTGCGCACCGGAGACCTAGGATTTTTGCTCGATGAAGACCTATTTATCACCGGACGGCTGAAAAACACCATTGTCATCTGGGGGCGCAACCACTATCCCCAGAACATAGAACATACAGCAGAAAACAGTCATCCTGCCCTGCGTCCTAGCTGTAGCGCCGCATTTGCCGTAGAAATCGATGGCGAGGAGCGCCTGGTAGTAGCCCTAGAAGTGGAACGGACCCACCTGCGCCAGCTAGATGCCGATGCCGTGGTGGAGTGCGTCCGTCAGGCCCTCAAGAAGGAGTATGATTTGGAAGTTTCGGCGGTGCTACTGTTGAAAACTGCCACTATCCCCAAAACTTCTTCTGGGAAGATTCAGCGTCTAGCTTGCCGGGACAAGTTTCTGGAGGGGAGTTTGGATTTAGTGGCCCAATGGTCTAATTTCCAGGTAGAGCAGACGGGAGTATTAGAGAATTGGAATGCCCCCGAGGTGGCGGCTGCCCCCTAGAAGGTTTTACCTTGGAGGGCGCCTCGCCCCCCTAAACCCATATGGTTTGGCGGATGAATTATACTATTAAGTAGTTTTACTTAATCGTCGCCCTCTACCCCCCCCCGAAATACCGGGGTAGTCTGGGGGTGGAGCATCTTATCCGCTGTTGGCTCGGCTTTGTCGTGAGTCATTGAGGACTTGCAGATACTCTGAGGGTACTACTAAGAACAGGAGGTTTGACGTTGGCTGTAGAAAGGATGTATGAAGTTAGCGCCTGGTTCGTGCTGGCTTTTTTCATGTCCAGCTTTACCGAGTATTGGCTACACCGGATGCTGCACGTTTCTCCCAAGCATCCGCTCCGGCGCATCTTTCCCAAAATTGGAGAAGTTCACCGCAACCATCATGTGCGCAATGCCGCCCAAGGGGTAATCGGAGAGTTCAGAGATTATATCAAAGGTGGCATAGTTTATTTATTTTTGCTGTTTTTTTACTCAAAAACTGCTGGGATGGCTTGGCTATTGGGCTCAGTGTTTTATGCTTTATTTGCTGCCTACTCTCACCAGTTGCAACACGAAAACCCGAGAGCCTGCTTTTGGATGAAAATGCCGGTTCACTATGTACATCACAAATATAACCAGTGGCATCACAACTTTGGGTTGGGGTTTGATTGGTGGGATCGGCTTTTCGGCACCTACAAGCCGGTGGAATGGATTGAGGAACAAGAGCTGAGCCAAACCGGTGGTTTCTGGGAAGTGAAGTGGCGGTAACAAGTTTTTGGCGACGACGGCATAATTCATCTGTCATTTGTCACTTGTCATTTGTCATTGGGTACGGTCACGTCATCATTAAGATTATCGTTACCATGATAGTTCTTTGTCGGTTGGGTTGATGGCTGTTACCCAACTACATACTAACCCAAATATCAATCGGCGCCGAGCTTGTCCGTGCCCTCCAAATCCCAAAAGTCACAAAAATTACCCAAAATGACCAAAATTTATCGCCGGATGGGCACGGCTTCATTAAGATTTATCTTCAACCCGAAAGATTTATGTAGCTGTGCTACTACGGGAGCTTTTCTTTGTCGGTTGGGTTGATGGCTGTTACCCAACTCCATAAAAATGACCAAATATTTTTGACTATTGAAAATTGATGAATTATGGTGCATAAGAGTTTTAAAGCTGATACGATTATTGATATATTGCGCTACCGCTCTGCTGAAACCCCAGAGGCGATCGCTTACAATTTTTTGGTGGACGGAGAAACAGAAACTGTTAGTTTCACCTATCAGCAATTGGAGGCTGTGGCTATTGGCATCGCCCAAACCCTCTCCGGAGTATGTGACCCGGGAGACAGAGTGCTGCTGCTGTACCCCCCTGGTTTAGAATACATTGCTGCTTTTTTCGGGTGTTTGATGGCTGGGGTGGTGGCGGTTCCCGCCTATCCACCGCGTCCCAACCGGAGTTTATCTCGAATCCAAGTCATTGCGGCGGACTGTGATGCTCAGGTGGCTTTGACGAATCAGACGGTTTTGGCGGGAGTGCGGCGACAACTGGCGGCGACGCCAGAGTTAGAACATCTGCAATGGGTGGCAACGGATGGGTTGACTGAGACGACTGCGGGGAAATGGCAACCGCCGACGATCGACGGGGAAACTTTGGCGTTTCTGCAATACACCTCTGGCTCTACGGCGGCACCAAAAGGGGTAAAGATTGTCCACAGCAACCTGATGCACAATCTGGCGGTTATATACCAGTGTTTTGGACACCATGACCAGAGTGTGGGGGTGATTTGGCTGCCCCCATATCACGATATGGGTTTAATTGGGGGGGTACTACAACCGCTGTATGGGGGTTTCCCTGTTACATTAATGTCGCCGCTGATGTTTCTGCAAAATCCATTCCGGTGGTTACAGGCGATTTCCCGCTACGGGGGGACTACCAGCGGCGGTCCTAATTTTGCTTATGAGTTTTGCACCCGCAAGATACCGGAGGAGCGGCTGGAGCTGTTGGACTTGAGCAGTTGGGATTTGGCTTTTAATGGGGCGGAGCCCATCCATTACGAGACTTTGGAGCGGTTCGCGGCGAAGTTTGCCCCCTGTGGTTTCCGCAAGGAGGCTTTTTATCCCTGCTATGGCATGGCGGAGGCGACTTTAATGGTTTCTGGGGGGGTGAAGGGGGCGCCTTTATGTACGGTGGTGGTGGATGGCTCAGCTTTAACGGAAAATCGCGTTGTCCCCGTGGCTGGGGATGTGGCTGAGGGAAGAGTTTTGGTGGGTTGTGGTGCGGCTGTTCCGGGACATGGGGTGGCGATCGTCCATCCCGAAACTGGCGTCCGCTGTCCTGATGGGGAAGTGGGAGAAATTTGGGCGATCGGGCCGAGCATCGCTCGCGGCTATTGGCAACAACTGGAGCTATCTGATGCGGCTTTTGGCGCGGTGATCAAAGACACTGCACTGGCACCCCTTGACCCCGAAACACCAAGCAAATATCTGCGCACTGGAGATTTAGGCTTTTTAGCGGCGGGGCAGTTGTTCGTCACTGGGCGCTTAAAGGATTTAATTATTGTCGGTGGTCAAAACCATTATCCTCAAGATATCGAGCGGACAGTAGAAGCGGCGCACCCCAGCATCCGACCAAGCTCGGTGGCGGCATTTGCGGTGGAGGTGGAGGGGGAAGAAAAGCTGGTGGTAGTGGCAGAGGTGGAACGACGCCCCAGAAACCTAGTTTCGCCAAACGGGTCTGAGGTGCTAAATGTTAAGGAAGTGATACAATCTATCCGGCGATCGGTCTCAGAACATCACGACCTGCTTGTTTACTCGGCACTGCTACTAAAACCGGGAGGTATTCCCAAAACTTCTAGCGGTAAAATTCAGCGCCATGCCTGTCGGGCTGGGTTTGTGGCCGGGACCCTAGAGGTGTTGCCGGATTGATGAGACGGGGAGACTGGGAGACTTTCTAGACGGGGTGACTGGGAGACGGAGGAGAGAGAGGGAAGAGGGGGAAGAGGGGGAAGAGGGGGAGGAGGGGGAGGAATATTGCTTCCCACACTCCCCACACTCCCCACACTCCCCACACTCCCCACACTTCCCCCCGTCCAGAAGTCCCCCAGTCCCCTGGTCTCTTGGTCTTATTTGGGGGTATAAGGAGAGTTTTTTGATGCTTGCACTAGGACAGTACGCCACTGCAGAAGCGCTAGAACAGTATCTCGGTGATCCGGGAAATCCTGAAAATCTGTTTTCGTTTCGCAATTCCATCGAGTTGGATGAGCGGGACGAGTATCCGGAGGCAATTTGCGCCCTCCTGAACGACTGGAAGGTATATGAATACTACATTCCCAAGGATTTAGGCGGGAAACTAAAGTCCTGGGAGGAAATGCTGGCGATCGCCCGGACGATCGCTCGCCGGGACCTGACAGCAGCGATCGCCCACGGCTGCACCTATTTGGGCGCCTCCCCGGTGTGGCTTTCTGGCTCCACGGCCCAGAAACATCGTGTGGCTGAGTTAATCAAAAATCAACAGCAAATTTCCTTTGGGCTCACAGAGAAAGACCACGGTAGCGATATTCTCTCCAGCGAAACCCAGGTGGAAAAAACCGATGCCGGTTATTTGCTCGCCGGGGAAAAGTGGCTCATCGGCAATGCCAGCCGCAGCAGCGCCCTAGCGGTATTTGCCCGCACCCAAGCCAAGGGCGGACCGAGGGGCTTTTCCCTGTTTCTGGTGGAAAAAGACCAACTCGACCCCACATCCTACGGGTATCTGCCCAAAATCAAAACCCACGGCTTACGCGGCGCCAATATCTGTGGCATTACTTTCCATAACAGCCACCTCTCTCCCGATGCGCTCATCGAACCCCAGGGTACGGGTTTGGAAATCATCCTCAAAGCCTTCCAAATCACCCGCACCCTGCATGCGGGAGCAGCTCCGTCCTTGGGACAGGCGGATACAGCCTTGCGGGTGACGCTCAATTTCGCCCTGTCGCGGGAACTGTACGGCGGTACGGTTTGGGATATTGACCATGTGCGCCAAAGTTTGATTGATGTGTTTGCCGATATTCTGATTTGCGATTGTATGTCGATCGCCGCTGTGCGCGCCCTGCACGCCGCCACCGACCAGATGAGCCTGATTTCGGCAATTATTAAATATTTCGTCCCCACCACCGTCGAAGACCTCATCCACCGCCTGTCCGCCATTTTAGGCGCCCGCTTTTACCTGCGGGAGGAACATTGTTGGGGAATTTTTCAAAAAATCGTCCGCGACCACGGCATTATTAGCGTCTTTGATGGTAGCACGGCGGTGAATTTACACGGCATCGCCCTGCAACTCCCCAGCCTCGCCGCCTATCGCTCTCAAACTGATATTAAAAGCTCAGAAGGGATTAAAGAAAGACTCGCGAGCATTTTTGATTTGCAGCAAACCCTGCCAGATTTTGACCCCCAAAAATTAGAAATTTACAATCGGGGCCGTGATGACATCTTACAAAGCATAGAAATCGCGATCGCTGACCTTTATCACTTAAAATCTAACCCCGGCGATGTGCCCAGTGATGTGCTACAACAAATTATCACCCTCACTGGGGAAATCCAAACTGTCATCGAAGCTCAGGAGGCGCATTTAGCCAAAATGGGCAGTAACACCGCCGCCAAAGCCAGTAAATCCAGAGAAATGTTTACCATCTCCAAGCAATACTGCGCCCTCCATGCTGCCGTTGCTTGCCTACAAATGTGGCTGCACAACCGGCAAACTTTGGGGGCATTTTTCCAGCAAGGCGAATGGCTGGTAGTATGCTTACACCGCTTGATGGCATCATTTTATCGCCCGCTGGATACCATCCCCCCTTCCTATTTAGAAAATATCGGTCAAGAGATGTTGCGATTATATGCAGAAGACAAGCTGTTTTCCATTGTTCCCTTACAACTAGCCAAAAAAGGCACATTAGGCGCAGACTCTAAGTAGGTCTGGCACCGATAATATCCCAAAACCAGGTTGATTAAAGCTGATTGACCTGGTTTCTGTTACTGGCTATTTTTTTGATTCAGCAGGATATTTATTGATTATTTTTGTGCTATAGTAATTATTATCTAAACCCATACAGAATCTGGAAGGATTGTTTATGGAACTCAAAATGCCTGATGGTGTGTGTGTTAGAAAGGATTTAGCATAACTGCCGTGTCATCCCCAAACATATTGCCTAGACTCAGTTTAGAAACCGGGTTGGGTTGAGCAACCAGCCGCTCATAATTTTGCTGTCATCTATCCTCAGTCATTTGTCCAATAAGTATATGACTGAGGACAAGGGATAAGTGATAAAGGACAAGCAACCCAGTTTCTATCCCCCGGTCCCCCTTGGCGTTTCGCCGTACTTGAGTTATTTTGAGTTAAATGTGATAGAGGAGTGAACAGTGAAACTTTTACACCAGATTGGCAACGATACCAAGTCTAAAGAATCACCTGTGGTCAGCTACGATACAGAAACTATGGTCAACTCACCAGAGGGACAATTGCCCACCACAGCGGGAATTCAAAATTGGTTAGTGGCACAGGTGGCCGCTAGACTGGAGATGCCGGAGGCTCAAATCGATACGGAAAAAGATTTTAGCGAATATGGCCTCAGTTCGATCGAAGCGGTGAACCTGTCTGGGGAGTTGGAAAATTTCCTAGGTAAACGCCTGTCTCCTACTCTCATCTGGGATTATCCCAATATCGCAGCTTTGGCAGCGTATCTCGGTGAGGAAATGTCCCCGAAAACTGCTGATGCTCCCCAAAAGTCAGCAATGGAGGCGGTAGCAGCCGAGCAGCTATTGGCCAATTTGGATAAGATGAGTGATGCGGATGTGGATGCTATGCTCAGCTCGATGCTATCGGAACAGGAGCCCTAAATGAGTAATTCATCAGACCGCCTCTCCCACCTATCGCCAGAGGAAAAACGCTCTCTGCTGGCTAAGCTATTGCAGGAAAAAGCGGCGGCAAAAGAGGCGCCAGAGGTGCCGTCTGCCCACTATCGCTTTGACCTATACCCGGAGTATCTCCAGCTTAAACGGCAATTGGCGGAAATTACGGCTTTGGGGATGCACAACCCGTTTTTTACGGTTCACGAACGGGTATCGGCGGATACGACGGTGGTGGCAGGGCGGGAACTGATTAATTACTCCAACTACAATTATCTGGGGATGTGCGGGGACCCGGTGGTGAACCGGGCGGCGCAGGAGGCGATCGACCGTTATGGGACTTCCGCCTGCGCCAGCCGCCTGTCTTCTGGGGAAAAGGTGCTGCATCGAGAGTTGGAGCGGACTATTGCGGATTTTATGGGGACTGAGGATTGTATTGTCTATGTGGGGGGTCACGCCACGAATGTCAGTACCATCAGTCACCTATTTGGGCGCAATGACCTAATTCTCTATGATGAGTTGTCCCACAACAGCATTATTCAAGGCTGTTTTCTCTCGGGCGCTACCACCATCTCTTTCCCCCATAATGACGCGGCGGCTTTGGACGAGATTTTGCGCGATCGGCGCCACCGCTATCGCCGCGTCCTCATTGTCATCGAAGGGGTTTACAGCACTGACGGTGACATCCCCAACCTACCAGAATTTATCGCCGCCAAAAAACGCCATAAAACTTTCCTCATGGTAGATGAGGCTCACTCTGCTGGCGTTCTGGGTAAAACCGGACGCGGTATTTGTGAGCATTTCGCCGCCAACCCCGCCGATGTGGACTTGTGGATGGGCACCCTGAGCAAGTCTTTTGCTAGCTGCGGCGGTTACATCGCCGGGAGTACGGCGGTGGTGGAATACCTGAAATACACTTCCCCAGGGTTTGTTTACAGTGTGGGTATCTCTCCCCCTAACGCTGCGGCTTCCCTAGCGTCACTACAGGTGTTACAGGCGGAACCAGAACGGGTGACAAGGCTGCACCAACGGGCTAAATTATTTTTAGAACTGGCACAGGCTCGGGGTTTGAATACGGGAATGAGTCGAGATTCGGCGGTCATCCCCATTATTGTGGGAGATACGATTAAATCCATTCAAATGTCCCATCATATGTGGGAGCGGGGGATTAATGTGCAGCCCATGTTTTACCCCTCAGTGCCAGAAAATGCGGCGCGGTTAAGGTTTTTTATGAGTTGCACTCATAAAGAGGAGCAAATTCGCGCCACTGTGGATATTCTGGTGGAAGAACTATATAAGCTGTCTGGGGAAAGTAACGGACGCAGCCAGTAGGGGTTAAACATCAGAAATTGGGGGAGGAAATAAGATGAAATTTCAGGGGCAACATGCGATCGTCACTGGCGGTTCCAGTGGTATCGGTAAGGCAACTGCCATACTTCTGGCGGCTGCTGGTGCCAATATTTCTATTATTGGCCGCACTAAAAGCAAGTTGGCGGCGGCTGTAGGGGAAATTGAGGCGGCGAGAGCGGCTTCGACACAGCGGGTTTTGGCTATTCCTGCGGATGTGGCCGATCGCTCCCACGCCGAAGCCGCGATCGCCCGGGCGATCGACCAACTCGGTCCAGCGGACATCCTCATTACTTCTGCAGGTATCGCTCACCCTGGTTACTTCCAAGAGCTACCGATAGAAATCTTCGAGCAGACGATGGCGATTAACTACTTCGGTACACTCTACTGTATCCGCGCCGTCCTGCCCTTGATGGTAGCACGGAACAAAGGTCACATCGTGATTATTTCTTCCGGTGCTGGTCTCATTGGTATCTATGGTTATACCCCCTACAGTCCCACTAAATTTGCCCTCCGGGGTTTAGCAGAGTCTTTGCGTGGTGAGCTGAAGTTGAAAGGGATTAACGTTTCTATTGTTTATCCCCCCGATACCGATACCCCCCAACTCGCCGAAGAAAACAAAACCAAACCGCTGGAAACGAAGGCTATTACCGCCACGGCGGAAACTTGGACAGCGGAAGGGGTAGGAAAAGAAATCCTCAGTGCGATCGAGCATAACCGATTTGCCGTCACTCCCGGTTTGGAAATGGCCCTCCTTAACCGCCTTCACAGTCTCCTTTACCCGCTGCTCAACCAATACTTTAACTCCATTATCACCAAAACCCGCAAACAAACTGGTTTGTAGTAGGGCTTCAGCCCAAAAAAAGGCTCGTACTAGGGCTTCAGCCCAAAAAAAGGCTCGTACTAGGGCTTCAGCCCAAAAAAAGGCTCGTAGTAGGGCTTCAGCCCAAAAAAAGGCTCGTAGTAGGGCTTCAGCCCAAAAAAAGGCTCGTAGTAGGGCTTCAGCCCAAAAAAAACTTATGAAAGAGGGCTAAAGCCCAACTACGAACCTTGAAAGAAGGCTTCAGCTTTTCCACTTTTCACTTTTATCCTACTTCAAACCCAGGCGTTTTCGCAGCAAAGTCGCCCCCATAAACAACAAAGGCGCCACCACAAACCCCGTCAATACCAAATGCAGGGGGAAATTAAAATAAAAATACCACAGCAGCAAAGTCCCATAGGTGGAATCTGCGTGGTCAACCAAGAAAAACCAAGGGTTACTCTCATCTCCTGGCGGAATACCTAAGCGCCGTTTTAGATAAGAATTAGGTAACTCCGCCAAATTGAAAACCAAACCCACCAGCAGGCCATATTCCCACCAATTAAAATCAGAAAATAAAATAAATTTTCCATTAGATACTACCCCTAATTGTCCCTCAACCCATTGCAGAAAAAACACGCTAGCCGCGTGAGTCAGGGGTAAACTAATCAACCCCCGCCAGCGCTTATTCGCGCCAAACAACTCCTGATTAATCGGCTGGTTGAATATTTCAAATAAGCTGGTTTTCCATAAAAATGGCTCTATTACTCCACCCAGAAATAAGGCTGATGCTAGCCAAATGATATTGAGGCTATCCCGGAAGATTAGCAAACCAAAATTTATATCCATATGATAACATAGTGATTGAGTCTGATTTAATTATAACCATATTTCAACAACAGATTAAAGTAAATTTTATTTTTCCATTATAGCCTACGTACTACCAGCGTTTTTCCGTCGGTGAGTTACATATTTTCTCATAAATTCATTCTCCCATATTACGTACATCCTCGCTACAGAAGCAGCGGGCGAAATCGCCCGCTGTACCCTATAAACCAGCCATATGTTGTAGTTGTGTTGTCATGTCGATCGCTATACTACTGAAAACCGCTATAATTTATCCTCGGTGCCTTGAGAACTCTCCAAGAGCAACGGATCTTGCATTAATTGCGATTTGATAAAAATTGCATATTCCTTGGCGTTGGAATAAATCAAATGAATCCCATCAGAAGTTACCCAGTTTTGGCGGGGTGGTTCGGCCAGCCAATTGAAAGTATCCGCCGGAAATACTTCCTGGAGGATAGCTCTCGTTTGTTTTTGCCTGACGGTATTTTGGACTTCCGGCTCTCCGGGGATATTGAAGAGGAGTGTTTTCACCCCGGCTTGCTGGAGCTGCTGAATTTGTTGTTTGAGCAACGTTGCTTGCTGCCTCAGATTGGCTTCCATCTCAGGCGTTAGCTGTTTTGATCGACTTTCTACCACATCCTGAATTATCTTTTTTCTGAGCCGCTCGTCTTTGATTTGCAATTTATCTTGCTGCTCGGCGTTTAGCTGTGGCTGAGACTGTTTTGAGCTGCTGCGTAAACTGGATACCAAGACGCTGACTGGTCTATATTCTTGCCGAAACATGGGAAAATACAGGCGCAGATAGTAGAGCAATGGTTGATAGAGGTTGGCCATCAAGTCTCTATCTACTCCCAAGCCAATTGTCTCATTGACTTCTACCATGATGAGGTCAGGTTTGGTCTTAGCTTGGAGGGCAATTTCTAAACCTGTGAGACTGTTGGCTCCCTGCATGGCGAGATTGAAAGTCCTCTCTCCAAGATATTCCGGTTGCAGCCGGTTGGCCATAGAACTGCCTACCAGCAATATTTCTCCCTGCTTCCGGTTATGACTGTAAATATAGCGTTCGGCTTTGATAACATTACTTTCCCATTGATTAATGCCATCATTTCCCGAAATGAAGCCGCCCCAAATTAAGATTTGGTAAGCGAGCAATAGCGCCAAACCAATCCAGACAAAACGCCAATTTGGCTCCTTAATCAAAGACAATACAGAAGATTTTTTGGCCATTGGTTTTATCCAAACTCAGAACTGGAAGTAAATAAATTCATTAGCACTACCACTGTTGAGCAATATGGCGGCGAGCATGATGCCCATCAATAGGTCGGCGGCTAACCTCGACATTCCCGCGAATCGCTCTAATGGCTGTGCCTGTGGTAATTTGGCGCGCCATGTGGGAAAATGGGGCCAGTGATAGATGAGTACAGGTAGGGAAAATATCAGCACCGGGAAGATATATGTAATCTGGGGTTTGATGTGAGTATTTTTGGTGAGAGTGACGAGAAAATCGACTGCTTGAGAAAAATCTGGCAATTTGAATAACAGCCAGCCCAAAGATACGAAGATAAAAACCCCTAATACTTTGATGGCATCGAATAGGAATTGCTTCCAGATGGGGGTGGGAGCGGTGGGAGGGGAATTTTGAGGTTTAGTGAAGTATCGTTCTACAGCTAATCCGACGCCATGATAGATACCCCATACAGCATAACTCCAAGCGGCGCCATGCCAGAGTCCGCCTAAAGCCATGACGATCATCAAGTTGAGGTAAGTTCTGATTTCGCCTTTTCTGTTCCCGCCTAAAGGAATGTAGAGGTAAGATTTTAACCAGGTAGATAGGGATATGTGCCAGCGGCGCCAAAATTCTGAGATCGACTGGGAAATATAGGGAAAATCGAAATTTTCCATTAAATTATAACCTAACGCCGCACCTAGGCCGATCGCGATGAGAGAATAGCCAGCAAAATCGGCAAATATCTGCATCGAGTAGCCAAACAGCAGGACGAGATTTGTCAGGGTTCCCAGTCCTTGGTAGTAAGGATAGTCAATCCAGAAAGTGTAGTCTTTCAGGTTATCAGCTACTACCATTTTCAGAAAATAGCCCAAAATCATGCTTTCAGTAACTAGCCTCCAGTTGATATCGCGAAAATACTTAGCGCCCATCTGGGGATAAAAACTGTGAGCTTTTAGAATTGGTCCGGCAATCAAGTGGGGAAAAAAGGAGATAAAAAACGCTGTATCAATTAGATAGCGAACGGGTTTTTTACTGGCTCGCTCAAAATAAGTTTCATTGCTCCCATTAACGGCGGATGATGGCGATGATTGCATAGCTGCTTTTTCTTTTTCGCGCCACACATCGATTAACAGGCTAATGCCTTCAAATGTATAGAAAGAAATCCCGATCGGGAGTGGCAAGTGTAAGATTAATTTAACTATGCCTTCTGGGGGAGTAGATACCTCAAAAATCTGGCGGACAAAATTGGTAAGTAAGCCGCCGTATTTAAAGGCACATATAATAGCTAAATTAGTACCTACTCCCAGGATAGCCGCCAATAAGCGCTGGTTTTTGGTAGCAGCCTGGGCGACTTTGGCGCTAGCCCATCCATTGATGAGAATAGATAGCAGCAATAGGAACAGCAGCGATGGCGTCGTCCAAGCATAAAACACCAAGCTAGCCGCCACCAGAATCGGCACTTGCACTGACCGCAGGGCGGGTATGTAGTAAATCGAGAAGGTGATGATAAATAACCACAGAAACTCGAAGCTATTAAATAACATATATTTGAGGAGCCATAGGTTGACCTGTCTTTTTTGCAAGCAGGCTTAATTGTGAAATTTTTCTGCACTACTACTATGACTTGAGGTATCAACTCAGAAACTGGGTGATAAATAACAGTCACCTCTGAGCGAAATCCTCCCTATCTTGACCCTGATATGTGGACGATCGCTTGCGTGCCGTAGGCTGAGGAATTTTATTCCTCTGAGAGGGGCTGCTGGCTGTAGCTGGAGCGGGAAGGAGTAGCGCTGATGGTCAAATGACGATTTGACTGATTTTATTTTGGCCTGGGCTGATTATACTGAAAATTATTCCTGATGTCAACAGGCCAGTTGAATTGTTTTAAAAATAATCTTTCTCTAACCCCACGGTTAGGATAAAAGCCTGAAAAATATAGGGTTGGGGGCGAATGGCAAGAGTGGCTGTTATTAGCCCCCCAAGGGTGAATTGGGGGGCCGTGGTTGACTAGATAAAAAAGTGGCAATTAACCTCAGCGGTTATGCTGGCTTATAGCATTTTTCGCGCTGACTGAAGTACAGCCCTCACCCTAAATCTGGATCCCAGAGCGGGAGAGGGACTTTGAAGATGTATCGCATGCTCTCAGGAACAGCGATTAGCCATATTGCTCACCAGAAACTGATTCGGTGTCTAGGTTAAACAATAGGCGAAGGGTAGCCATTGCTTGGCGTCTGGCTTCGATATCCTGCTGGGCGCGTAATTGCACCATTGGGTCATGGAGGATTTTGTTAACAATACCGCGAGTCATGGCCTCGATGACTTCTTGGTGTTTTTCGGCGAATTCAGAACCGAGGCGGGAGAGGGCTTTTTCCAGCTCTTGCTCGCGGATGGTTTCGATTTTTTCGCGCAGACAGTTGATGGTGGGGACGGTTTCTAAACTTTGCCACCACACCTGGAATGCTTCCATTTCTTCTTCGAGTAATCCCTCGGCTTCTAAGGCCATCTGGCGACGGCTTTCGTGGTTTTGGGCAACCACGGCTTTGAGGTCATCGACGTTAAAGGCACGAACTCCAGGGATTTCGTTGACATCGCTATCGACGTTCCGGGGAACGGAGATATCGAAGAGCATCACCGGGTGATGGGGGGGTAAAACTGCTTCTAATTTGGCGCGATCGAGCAGGGGTTGGGTGGAGGATGTGCTGGTAAATACCATGTCCGAGGCGGCAATTACTGACATCATTTCTGAAAGAGGATGTATGGTAATTTGGGCTTCGGGGAACTGGTTGGCGAGTTCTTCTGCGCGGCGGCTGGAGCGGTTGACAATGGCGATTTGGTTGGCGCCTTTAGAGACAAGGTGCTGTACCAGGAGGCGCGACATTTTCCCGGCGCCGATAATGGCGACTTTATTGGTGGCGAGATTTTCAGCTTTGATTTGAGCCAGTTCGACGGCGGCGGAGCTGATGGAAACGGCGCCGGTGCCAATGTTGGTTTCGGTGCGGACTCGTTTACCGGCGGTGATGGCTTGTTTGAGCAACCGGTTGAGAATGCGCCCGACGCCTTTGCACTCTTGACCGAGTTTGTGGGTGTTTTTGACTTGGGCGAGGATTTGCCCTTCTCCTAATACTAAACTGTCGAGACCGGCGGCGACGCGCATGATGTGCATCACGGCGTCTTCGTGGAGCAGGACGAATAGGTAGGGGCGGAGCGCATGGGCGGGCAGTTTACTCCGATCGCACAGCACCTGGATCGCTTCGGCGACTCCCGGCTGGGTGTCGTTGGTGACGATATAAATCTCCAGACGATTGCAGGTACTGAGGATGGCGACTTCTTCGATATGGGAGGCGCTGCAAAATTGGGCGATCGCCTCTCCCGTCTGCGGTTCGGGAATGCTCAGTTTTTCTCGAACTTCCACGGGAGCTGTCTTGTGGCTGAGACCTACTACTGCAATATTCATCCTTATTTTCCTGAAGTGTTCCCTCTCTACAAGGCAGGCGTGAGGAATTTTTAATAATTGAGCCTTAAGAATTAAGAATTTGTCATTGGTCATTTGTCCTTTGTCATTTGACAAGTAACTGTATGGGTAGCAAAGCTGCCCTCAAATGACAAGCGGACTTGCGGACAATTGACTAAGGACAATTGACAAATTATCTAGTTTCTATCTTGATTCTTAATTCTCAAAGCCGTCCATTGTCTTGGTGGTTTGTTTCAGAAATAAAGCCAGATGCTAAAAATGA
This sequence comes from Oscillatoriaceae cyanobacterium M33_DOE_052, assembly GCA_015296065.1. Classification (GTDB taxonomy): domain Bacteria; phylum Cyanobacteriota; class Cyanobacteriia; order Cyanobacteriales; family Laspinemataceae; genus Koinonema. Next base: position 29,873 of record DVDU01000022.1, read on the forward strand.
TGCTTGCTCTAATCGCAAGCAAGCTGGCAAGGTGGTGAATAGCGCTACTGCTAGCGTACCTGCTAGGGGCAGACCGAGTAGCAAAGCCACCAGTTTTTCCCTAGCGGGCAGTAGCAAGAGCGCTGGCGCTTTAACGCAATTGGATTGATTTGGGTTGCTCGAACATGTGGACGGTATCCACAAAGCGAACCGTCTTGGACTGGCTGGAAATGACCAGGCTTTGCGTCCGGGCGCCGCCGTGGAAGAAGCGCACCCCTTCCATCAGGGTTCCGGGAGTGATGCCACAAGCCGCAAACAGCACGGTTTCGCCAGAGGCCAGCTCTTCGGCATTGTACACCCGATCGGGGTCATTAATGCCCATTTCCTTCAACCGGGCGAGGTTGCTTTCTTTGCTTTCGCCAATCAGACCAGTTTGCACCACTTCCGGGTCATAGATGAGCTGTCCTTGGAAGTGACCGCCTAAAGCCCGCATCGCGGCGGCGGAGATGACACCTTCAGGGGCGGCACCAATGCCCATCAGCGCATGGATGTTGCTGCCAGAGAAGGCGCAGCAGATGGCTGCAGATACGTCCCCATCGCTAATGAGACGCACCCGGGCGCCAGCTTCCCGGATTTCATTAATCAGTCCTTTGTGCCGGGGGCGGTCCATCACCACCACCACCAACTCCTCTACAGCGCGGTTCATGCAGTCTGAGAGGATTTTCAGGTTTTCCGTGGCGGACTTGCGAATATCTACATGATTTTTGGCCACTGCTGGAGCAGCCAGTTTTTTCATGTAGAAGTCTGGCGCGGCAAACAAACCGCCTTTTTCAGAAATGGCTAACACTGCCATTGAGCCATTTTGCCCGTAGGCTACCAGGTTGGTGCCTTCGCAGGGATCCACGGCGATATCAATTTCCACCAGTTGTTCTGGATCGCAGAAATCTTTGGCGTTAGGAACGGTGCAAATGCCCAATTCCTCGCCGATGTAGAGCATGGGGGCTTCGTCGCGCTCGCCTTCACCGATGACGATCCGGCCACGCATATGAATTTTGTTCATGCGTTCCCGCATCGCTTCTACGGCTACGTGGTCAGCGGTGTTTTTGTCCCCTTTCCCCATCCAACGAGCGGAGGCGATCGCCGCCTGCTCGACTACCTCAATAATCTCTAAACCGATAACATTATCCACTGTATTTGCTCCTCCCTACTGCCAGGAATGCTCTCGAGCTGCCTAGCCTATGACCGTTTAAAAGTCTATCAGAGAGTGTCACCCTGAGAACAGGTATGACCCCAGTTTCGGTTAATTTTTGCTCCTGCCTTTGGGTTTGTCCGCCCCCGCTCCCCTCATCGTCCCTGTGCCGTAGGGGTGCCCCCGAGGCTGCCCAATGTAAAATTTTGTGAAAATACCCAGCCTGACAATACTGTGCCGTGATATATTTACCCCTGAAAAAGAGCCATAAAAATAGGACACCTAAATTAACTATTTAAGGAAAGATACTTACTGGGGATGCTGGGCTCAAACCATCCCCCCGCCTGACTAGCGTCAGAGCATCACCAGGTAGCGATAAGAAAAGGGATGATGCTCGCGATCGCCTTCCTTGCCAGCTTGAAAGGGGAAAAACCCAGCGCCAATCTTGGTTGGGGTGGTTTCGCCGGTTAATTATTGCCTGGAGGAAGCGCCGCCGCCCCCCGCCGCCTTCCCCATTCGCCCGCCGCCCCCTCCCCCAACCCTGCCCCTACATCTGCGGCAATTTGTCGATGCAAAAATCGTCCCACTTGTCAAACCCAATCTGGGGTGCTAACCTCCAAGTGTGGAAGCAGGGAATCGCCGCCAGCAGTCTTATTAACTAACTAACATTTCGTCCTCAAGGGCGGAGTGCATCTAATTTTTGACATAATTATCTCAATCTCTCAGGGATAATGAAGCCGGGATTTAAATCTGGGCTTAATTTTTCAGTTTAACTCTCAAAAATTTTTTGATTGCTCCTGAAAATTATGTCAAATAAAGTTGACAAATTGATGGCTGAAACATCCGCGATGCTTCAGCCAATCACGAACCTGGCGGTTAACGCGGCTTCAACCAGTCAAATTATCACCACAAATATGCAAACATCATCACCACGTTTACGGATTAATTTACTATTATCTTGTTGGGTATTGTATGGTGGGCTGGTCGCCACACCTTTGATAGCTCAAGAGGTGCCCCGGAACATCCCTAACCCGATCGAGCCACTAGAACCCCAGCTCCCCTCCCGTCCCCTGCTACCACCCCCAGAAGAACTGCTGCAAACTCCTAGAACTACTACCCCGAATAACTCTCCCGGTGAGGAAAATACTGGTCCGCCGCCAGAATCTATTCAGGTCGATCGCTTTGAGGTTCTCGGTAGTGAGGTATTTAAGGAGGAAGATTTCCAACAAGTCTTATTACCTTACACCGATCGCTCCCTCTCCTTCGCCGAACTGCTCCAAGCCCGCTCCGCGATTACGGAGTTTTATAAACAGGAAGGATATATTACTTCTGGCGCCTTTATTCCCCCCCAGCGACTCTCAGAAGGAGTCGTGCAAATTCAAGTTGTAGAGGGACAGATAGAAGAAGTTAACGTCAGCGGGAATAACCGCCTCAGCGACAATTACATCGGCAACCGGTTGGCTCTGGGAGATGGCAAGGCACTCAATGTGAATGACTTGCTCACATCTTTGCAGATGCTCCAGCTCAACCCCCTGATTGATACTTTATCAGCGGAATTGTCTGCCGGTTCTCGTCCGGGAATGAGTGTTCTGGATGTGCGCATCAAAGAAGCTCCGGCGTTTAGAACTTCTTTATCCATTGATAATGGCCGATCGCCCAGTGTTAGCACCTTCCGCCAACAAGCCAGCATCGGTCACGATAACCTATTTGGCTTCGGCGACTCTTTGCGCGCCAGCTACACCAACACCGAAGGCTCTAAACAGTGGGAATTTAACTATGGCATTCCCATCAACGCCCGCAATGGCACCTTGAGTTTTAACTACAGTACCACGGACAGCGAAATTATCGAACCGCCATTCGATCGGGTGGACATTCAAGCCGAGTCCCGCAACTATGAGCTTACCCTCCGCCAACCTCTAATTCAAACCCCCACGCGGGAATTTACAATGGGCCTCACCGGCTCCCGCCGCCGCAGCCAAACCTCCCTGCTTGGGGTCAACTTCCCCCTCTCCAGAGGTGCCAGCGATAATGGTGTCACCAAATTATCGGTTTTGCGCTGGTTTCAGGAATTCACCGAACGGGACAGTAAACAGGTGTTCGCTATGCGATCGCAATTCAGCCTCGGCACCGGCTGGCTCGATGCCACCGTCAACAGCAGCGAACCCGATAGCCGCTTCTTCGCATGGCGCGGACAAGCCCAATGGCTGCGCGTCCTCGCTCCCTCCACCGTCCTCCTGCTTCGTTCCGACATCCAGCTCGCCCCCTCAGAACTCGTACCCCTCGAGCAATTCGGTTTAGGCGGCTTTGAAACCGTGCGCGGCTACCGCCAAGACGCCCTCCTCACCGATAACGGCGCCTTCGCCTCCGCCGAACTGCGCATCCCCCTTTATCGCAGCCAAAACAACCAAATGCTCCTCCAAGTCGCCCCATTTTTCGACATCGGCACCGCTTGGAACAGCGACAACGCCGAAAACCCCGAAGACAACACCCTCGCCTCTGTGGGTTTAGGTTTGCGCTTCCAACTCGGTGACAGCCTCACCGCCCGTATCGACTACGGCTATCCCCTCATCGACATCAACTCCCGAGATAGAACCTGGCAAGAAAACGGCTTCTACTTCTCCCTCCAAGCCAACCCCTTCTGATGCAGAGGAGCAAGGGACTGGGTATAATTGATAATTGATAATTGATAATTGATAATTGTCAATTATCAATTACCTCGCCCCTCTACAGCCTGTTCAGAAATAATCTGAGCGGCTCTCAAAGTCCCTCTCCCTTTTTGGGAGAGGGATTTAGGGTGAGGGCAATGTGTTAAGCGACTGGTGAACAAGCTCTATAATATAATTATCCTCCCATATCAAATTCATAT
>DVDU01000225.1 GCA_015296065.1 Oscillatoriaceae cyanobacterium M33_DOE_052
AGATAGTCCCCCTCTTGAGTGTTGTTAAAGCATAAGGTATGATTAAGTCAGATAACTTTAACTAACCAGGAGGGGACAATGACCAAGTTAGCGCAAGTCGGTGACTTTTGTCCAAATGAAGTCTGTCCAGATTACGGCAAGTTACAAAGCGATCAAAAACACAATATCATCAAGTTTGGCACAACCAAAAGAGGACGGCAACGGTACAAGTGCAAAAGTTGCGGCAAGACGTTTACGGAAACCAAAGGGACCCTGTTTTATCGCCGCCGGACGTCCGAAGCTGAAATTATTGATACGTTAGCCCATATTGCCGAAGGTAATCGGATCAGCAGCTTGGTGCGCACCACCGGGCACAAAGAGGACACGATTGGCGACTGGATCCGGGAGGCTGGACAGCACGCCGAAGCGGTTGAAGAAGTGCTCTTGAGTGACTACCGCTTGAGCCGGGGTCAAATCGATGGGTTGTGGGCTTATGTCGGCAACAAGGGAGAAAAAAAACTATCCTGAAACAGACGAAAGTGGTCAGTTTTGGCGAGCAACGATGCTGGATCGAGATACCCGCTTACGGGTGGCCCGCGGTATTGCCAAGACCGAGACCCTGGCCGCGATAGAGGTGTTCCAAACCTTGAAGCGACGGGGGCATCCGGACGCACCACCGCCCACCATCTCTGATGGCTGGGGTGGCATTGATGAGGCCATGATCGAAGTCTATGGCCAAGTGCCTGAGTATCAAGGGGTAGGGCGACCCCCCACCCGTAAACAGCCTCAGCCAGGCTGGCAGTATGTGCAAGCGGTCAAGCAACGGGAACACGGTCGCATCATCGGGGTCGAACTGCGGGTCATTTTCGGCGATCCGGTCAAAACCCTTGAACTGTTGGGGCCGAGCACTTCCTATATTGAACGAACCCATCTGACGATGCGCTTGTTCAATGGTCGTTTAGTTCGCAAGACCCTGGCCTTTTCCAAAAAGGTCGGCCTGTATCGGGCCTCGGCGGCCTGGGAAGATTTGGTTTACAACCTGGCCCGTCCCCTCAAAACCTTGCGTCTTCCAGTTTTTGGGGATCCCAAACGTCGCTGGCGACAACGTTCCCCGGCCCTGGCCTCTGGACTGACAGATCATATTTGGACTGTTAAAGAGCTATTGAAGACTGTTGTTCCCCCATCACTCAACAACACTTAACAGGGGGACTATC
>DVDU01000074.1 GCA_015296065.1 Oscillatoriaceae cyanobacterium M33_DOE_052
GAGCTTTTATTCACGGCGTTCTGGCTTTTGAGTGGTATCTAAGCTTAGAACGCTGGCTCCCCTTTTTCTCCCCCCAGGGCTAAAAATCCCTGACTGTAAAGCTTTCAGCCCTCATTCTTAACTTTTGTCAGTCAACCAGGATGGTGGTGAAAACAGCTCCCGTGCAGGCACCGAGTCAGTTTGATTTTGCTCCGGCAAATCAGCCATTAGTGGGGGTTATCGATACCGGTTTTGCCGGGAATAATACCGACATCGATTATGAGCGGATTATTTTAGGCCAAGACCGTGTAGATGGCGATAATAATCCTTTGCTGGCTGCCGATGAAGGCAACGAACATGGCACCCACGTGTTAGGGATTATTGGTGCCACTCAAAACAATGGTATCGGCATTGATGGCATTAATGATGATGCCCCGATTTGGTTGGGACGTGCCGTGGGTTCTGGCAAATGGGCAGAATCTTTGGTGGAATTTGTGGATGCTGCTAAAGTATCGGGACAGCCGAATGCAGTGGTTAACCTGAGTTTAGATTTAACTCAGACTAATCCTGATGGCAGCGTGACGACTCGTTATGAGTTTACCCCCCAAGAACGGGCTGCTATTGAATATGCGCGTCAGCATAATGTGATGCTAGTGGTAGCAGCAGGTAATGATGGCGGCGTGATGTCTGCTTTGGGTCAATCTTCCCAAGAATTTGACAATATTATTACCGTGGGTGCGGCGGAACGAGTCAATGATGAAGTGGCACTGTCCAAAGCCTATGACCGGGCAGAATATTCCAGCTACGGTAACGGTTTGGATATTATGGCTCCCGTGGGAGACTACGAACTCTCCACCGTGGGAGATAGTGTGGGGACAATGGCGGGGACTTCCGTAGCTACGGCTAAAGTCACCGGTGCAGCTTCTCAAATTTGGGCAGCCAATCCCCAGTTAAGCTATCGCCAAGTGATTGAGATTCTCAAGAAGACAGCGACCGATTTAGCTGAGACCGGTTTTGATACCGCAACGGGTGCCGGTTTGCTGAATATGGTGGCAGCGGTGCAGTTGGCGAAGGCAACGAAGCCGGAAGATTATGATCCTGCGCCATTTTTGATTCCGACTACTTGGAGTGGGCAAGGAAAGGTTACGGTTCGCGAACGAGCAGTTAATTCCAACAGCATCTATCTATCTACAGATTTAGGAGAGATAGTCCAGTTCGACTTAGGAACCGGCCAAAAACGTCACATTTACCAAGGTCAAGCTTTTACAGACTTAGCCGTTGCTCCCAATGGGAAGCTATACGGGTCCACCTTTAATCATCTATTTGAGATTAATACCTCGACGGGAGAAGAGACCTATATTGGTGGATTTGGAGGACCGAACATCAATTCCCTCACCTTTTCCCCTGATGGGCGACTCTACGGTGCTGAAGATAAAAGTGGCGATGTATTTGAGATTTCGCCTCAAACTGCTCGATTGACTTATATTGGCAATTTGGGCGGCCCTAGCAGTGGCGATATGGTGTTCAATGGTGCTTCACAGTTTTTCGCGACTGTTGGCAGTCCGTCGATGGAGCGCGATCGCTTGGTCGCCTTTGATTTAAACACTCGCCGTGCCAGAACAATTACTGAACTGAGCGATGACCAATTTTACGGTCTAGCCATGCACAATGGACAGCTTATTGGTTATACCGCTCGCAACCAGGAAATTGCTTTGGATCCTCTCACAGGTCAAATAAAGTCTATCAGTGTGGTGCCTGTAAGCGGTGCCATTTGGGGAGCCGCACAGAATTACAACAATGTGAGTTATAACCCCTCGCCTTCTTCAGATTGGCAGGAAGCAATGGAGCGGGAATATCAGGCTATGAAAGGGTTACTCGGCAATCCCACTGGTCCTTATGCAACTGCGAGTCGCTCCCCTCAAGGTACAGAAGGCATTTGGCGTGCGTATGAAACGGGTACGATTCACTGGTCATCGCAATATGGAGCCGTTGCACTGTGGCATGACTTGCAACGAGAGTATAACGAACACGGTGGTTCTGGTGGTTGGTTAGGCTTTCCTACCCAACGAGAACATGATTGGAACGGTGGCAAGCGCACCTTGTTTGAAGGCGGATATATCTACTGGGACGGACAACGAGCCGAGGCTTATCGGCATGGTGAGTTACCCGCTCCGAATTGGCAGCAAGCAATGGAGCAGGAATATCAGGCTATGAAAGGGTTACTCGGCAATCCCAGTGGCCCCTATGCAACTGCTGGTCGTTCCCCTCAAGGCACAACCGGCAAATGGCGTGCCTATGAAACGGGTACGATTCACTGGTCATCGCAATATGGAGCCGTTGCACTGTGGCATGACTTGCAACGAGAGTATAACGAACACGGTGGTTCTGGTGGTTGGTTAGGCTTCCCCACCAAACGAGAACGGGATTGGAACGGTGGTAAACGTACCGACTTTGAAGGCGGATTCATTTATTGGGACGGACAACGAGCAACGGCTTACCGTAACGGGGAATTTGTCATTACAAAAGAACATCTTGATAAATTTGCCCGAGTCGCTGCACGGTCTCCAGAAATAGGTGCTGCGAAAGGACCGATTGAACACCGGGGCAATGGGTTCCTGTTCCAACCATTTGAAAGCGGTCACATTGAGTGGAACGGTCAGAAATTTGTTGTCACTATTTATGGTGATGGCAACCCATCGGTATCTCAACCCATAAATACACCGACACAAGGCCCGAAAATTATCAATCAGAGCGGTGAAAGTGGAACGGGTCGGTTGACAGCAGGAACTAACTTCCGTACCTATCCTTGGGTGAACGACAGCACGTCACCACAGTTAATATCTGCGGGAACGACTTTTACGCTGCTAGAAAAAGTTACGACCGATGACTCTACTTATCCCAATTGGTACAAGGTTCGGCTCAATGACGGTCGGGAAGGTTATTTCTGGGCTAATACTGTTGAGAAGGTTGGCAGTAACAGTGGTGGTTCTGGTGGTGGTAGCCAAGCGCCCATTTTGAGTCAGAAAGGAGCAGATTACTTCAAAGCGCGTCCGCAGTTTTACACCACAGGGAATATTTTCTCCCAAAGCTCTTATGGCTCCAATCTTGTTGATGGGTACAGTTACCGAGAAGGAAATTGCACTTGGTATGCACATGGTCGAGTTAAAGAACTAGGTGGGAACCCGGCTGCTTTAAATTCCATGTATGGAAATGCTAACCAATGGCACCAACAACTTTCTAATGGATCGCAAATTGTCTTTTCTCCTCAACCGGGTGATATTGCTCAATGGACGAGTAACGGTCAAAATCATGTGGCGGTGGTTGAGCGTGTGAATGGTGACGGCACAATTACCATCTCAGAATCGGACTATATCAATAATTGGGACGGTGGTGGAGCAGGTTCTCTGCACCGAGTCAGGACTATCAGCGCCAGCAATCCCGATCACTATATCCGCGTTCCTGGTGTTTCAGTAGGGTCTGGTAATTCCGGTGGCGGCAGTTCTGGTGGTAGTAATGTTATTATCATCAACCGTAATATAACTTTAGAACAGAGCTTCAATCCAAATATAAATTCTCAATTTCAACCTAGCTTCTCCATTCCAAATAATTCCAACTGGCGTTTTGATGAGGCTGTACGATACATGTTTCAACAGATGAAATTGAATCTTGATAGCAAAGAATCTCAATATATGAAAAGGTTGATCCAGGGAGGTTCATGGCCGTCTTTTTCAAAAGCAACTGCAAAATGGATAGAAATGGTAGGACCCAATAAGCCTTGGGATCATAAATCTGAAAAGGATGGAATACCCAAACTACCCACAAAGCTTGCTTTAAAGGGAACCAATTATTTCTTCCGGTTCCCGGATGACTTTAATTACGAATACTTTTACGATATTTGGTCTAATATCCACTATGGCTACGTTGGTAGCGCTATAGGATTTACGAGCCAATATCTTCATACTGGTGCTTCAGTAGTAGATATTTTTTCTCTGGGAGGAGTTGATTTGCCAGACGTAGAGGCTGTTCAAATAGGAATTGATTTATGGAATAAAAAAGGGCAATTTTTGACAGAAAATGATCTACGAGACATAGTTTTAAAACGAAGAGAAAAATTGCAAAGGCAGCCGATTAGCGCCAAAGGAACATTAATTCCCTAAGTGGTAGAGTGCGTTAGTGGTAGGGTGCGTTATGCGGGAAGTTTTTTTAGTTTAAAAAACAATTAAAAAATCCGCATTAACGCACCAAAATACTGATCATAAGTAATAAACCTTGTTTTGGTGCGTTACGCGGGGAATAAAAGTTAGTAGGGTGGGCAGGGCTTTGAGATATGAGTTGCTCTGAGCAAATAGCTTAGTGGCCCTGCCCACCCTACAAATTCTACAAATTCCCCCAAAGTAGGGTGGGCAGGGCTTTTAAATATGAATTGCTCCTAGCAAACAGCTTAGTGGCCCTGCCCACCCTACAAATTCTCCCCCCCAAGGTCGATCTCCCTTTGCCCTCAAAGAAACCGGGTTTCTGCGATAATCTAGGCATCCGCACCGAGATTTAGTTAAGAAACCCGGTTTCTGCACCCTCCCCCCAAAGGTCGATCGCCTGCATCAAATTTAGCTCAAAAAGCACGCCATCTGTTTTCTACAAAGCAAACACAGTTCGGAGAGCATTATCAATTTTTAGCAAAAGTTCTGGTTCCAGTTCACCTCGAATGGCGACGAAGCGAGAACGATAATCAATCGGGCGGGTTTGCAAACAATCGGCAATAGATTGTTTAGTCAATCCATTGCTTGACGACGGCAAAATTTCGACATTTGTTGTAATCTTAACTTTTTTGTCGCTCCATCCCGTAATTGGGACGACTTGAATAACCGGTACTCGCTCGTTGTAAGTGTTATTCGTTACCACAATACAAGGTCTAATTTTACCCGTTTCTGAACCTTTAGTGGGGTCGAGATTAACATCAATAATTGTCCCCCGCTTGAGCTTTATTCTTTCGGCCATTCTTCTAATCCTGCTTCAGTGAGGGCTTGTAACTCAGGCTCTTCTGCATAGATTTCCGCATAGAGAGTGGCTGATTCCTCTAATTTAGCTGATTCTAAAGCTGACTGGAATCTTTTCAGCGCAGCCATAACCAGTTCCCTCGAATCTTGAAAACCATAGGCTTGGAATTGTTCAACAAATTGACTAATAGACTCATCCAGTTTAAATGTATATTCTTTCACATTCTCAATCCTAGCCAACGAAACGGCTCATAAACAACGACTGCCACCAGTGCTATTTAAACTTACTTCCGCATTTTAGCAGATTCTGTATCCAGGTATGAAATGCTATAAGTCACCAAGGGACAGAAACCCAAACATGATTTTCCAGCGGAACCTTATACCCCCCCACTCTCCCCAGGGGCACTCTTTCTCCCAAAGGTCGTTCGCGCAGCGTGCCGGAGGCGATCGCCCTTTGCCCTCACAGAAACCCCTGCACCCCTCCCCCAAAGGTCGATCGGCTTGTATAATAGAAAAACTCCGCTTACTCCCAATCTTAATGACCGAGGACTTTCAACAAAAGGCTCGCCAAATTCTCACAGTTCTGACATCCATCCCATTTGAGCAATGCCACCCCCTAGAGCGAAACTTTGCCAGTATTCCACCACGTCCGGGACTCTATGCCGTGAGACATCGCACAGAAGGACTGCTTTATATTGGGAAAACCAAAAGTCTGCGAGGCCGCTTCAGTGGCGGTCATAAAGCCTTCCTGTGGGCATGGCTAGACCAATATTCGGCTCCAGATGTCCGGCTTGCCCTATATATTCTCTCACATTGGAAAAACCCGACGCTACTATTAGAGCTAGAAGCAATTATCCTCCGCTCAACCGAACCCCCTTATAACGCTAAAATTCCCACCGAGAGGTAGATTTATGCAGACCACTAACCTAGAGCAACTATCTACTGCTGACGCTCAAACTATCCTTGCTTGCCTACCAGAGCGCATCCGCATTGCCCTCGTTGCCCGCGCCGCTGATATTGAGTATCCTATAGAAGCTGTCTTAGAAATGGCGATCGCCAGTTTTCTCGACGCTGAAGCATTGGGCTTTGCAGATTGTCAGCCCGGGCGCGGTCAGTAGTCGTCAAGAGACACAGATTTTTGCTTTTATTCCTATCTCCCAAAGACGCCCTCCCCCAAAGCCGATCGTCCTTTGCCTCCTCAAAGAAACCGGGACCCAATGCGATAATCTAGCCATCCCCACCGAGATTTAGTTAAGAAACCCGGTTTCTGCACCCCTCGCCAAAAGAGCGATAGGTTGCTGACTGCCAGACTCTATCCAACTAAATTAGTCCACAATATCTCGCAGCATCCAAATATTTAAACCTGGATCGGGATGACGAATAGCAGCATCATTAGTCAAAAAAACCGCACATCCAGCATCTACAGCCGTCGCCAAATGTAAAGCATCAATCAAACCCAGATTGCTGTTACCGCGCAACCGAGCTGCCGCAATTACAACTGCCTGAGTCATAGAACAAAAATTCAGATTGGGAAAAGATGGCAAATCGCGAGCATATTCTTCGGCAATTTCACTTAATCCATCACGCAATGGCTTAACCATCAATTCTGCCAGTACCAAGTCATACCAAATTAAAATGAAGATGAGTATAATAGAGTCGTAGTTATTCCAGCCTTGCAGCCATGACGAGACCCTTCGTGTTAGAGATTACCGAGAGTGCGGAGTTTTTAGAGAATAGTCTCAAGCAGGCCAAGAGTGGGAC
>DVDU01000151.1 GCA_015296065.1 Oscillatoriaceae cyanobacterium M33_DOE_052
GAGCTTTTATTCACGGCGTTCTGGCTTTTGAGTGGTATCTAAGCTTAGAACGCTGGCTCCCCTTTTTCTCCCCCCAGGGCTAAAAATCCCTGACTGTAAAGCTTTCAGCCCTCATTCTTAACTTTTGTCAGTCAACCAGGACCCAACAAGACCGACTCTCAATGCGGTGATGTTCACTCCCCACCAAGTGGCAGTGGTCAACCAGCCGCTCTTCGGGACAGTCTTGTTGCTCAAAATCCTTAAACCAAGCGCCAGCGATAGTATGTAGATTATACCAGTTTGCTAAAAATGTGATACACTTAGCCAGAACAGAGTCAACGGGGGCAAAATGTCTGGAGTCGCCAAAATTAATATCGTGGAATCAGCCGCTGAACTCAAATCACTGTTAAACGAGCAAAAAACCGGAACCGGTAAAGAAAGGGTACAGGCTTTGTATCTACTCAAAACCAATCAGGTGTCGAGTGTGAAACATCTGGCTCTAGTCCTAGGTCGCAGCCGGATCACGGTACAAAGGTGGTTAAGGTTATACCGTGATGGGGGGGTTGAGGCGATGTTAAAAGTACCGCAACGTACTGGGCGGCCCCGGCTGATTCCAGAGTGGGCAATTGCACGGCTGCAATCAGAGCTAGCCGACCCAGAAGGATTCAACAGCTATCAAGAGGTAGTGGTATGGCTCGACGCCGTGCTAGATATTAAAGTCAGCTACGATGTAGTTTATTATTTAGTGCATAATGTCCTTCAGGCCAAGCTGAAAGTACCAAGACCCAAAAGTGAAAAGCTAGATCCGTTAGTCCAAGAAAAATTCAAAACCAAACTGGCATCAATCATTGAAAGTCTAATTAGCACGGGAGTTTCCGGCTTAAAAATAATTGAGAGAATTCGCTACTGGTGTCAGGATGAAACTAGACTAGGACTCAAAACTATTGGCGGCAAAAAACTGACCGCGAATGGGGTCAAACCCATCGGGTTAGTCCAATGGGACTTTTTGACTTATTGGCTGTATGGGTTGGTAGAACCCCAAACTGGGAATAGTTTTTTTTGGGAATTTTCTCATCTAGACGCCGCCTGTTGTGAAAGGTTTTTTGGGTAATTTTCCCGGGCTTACCCTGACGATCTACACATTATCCAACTGGATAATAGTCCGGCGCATACATCAAAAAAACTCCAGCTACCCGATAATATTATCCTCCTGTTTCAGCCGCCGCACAGTCCTGAGACTAATCCGATTGAACTTCTCTGGAAATATCTCAAGAGTTTCTTGAGGTGGGCAACTTTTGACGACTTGAATTCTCGGAAAAATCGAGTGGCTTCCCTGGTCAAGTCTCTGATACCAAATTAAAATGAAGATGAGTATAATAGAGTCGTAGTTATTCCAGCCTTGCAGCCATGACGAGACCCTTCGTGTTAGAGATTACCGAGAGTGCGGAGTTTTTAGAGAATAGTCTCAAGCAGGCCAAGAGTGGGACGC
>DVDU01000192.1 GCA_015296065.1 Oscillatoriaceae cyanobacterium M33_DOE_052
ATTGCTCCCCTGCTCCCCTGCTCCCCTGCTCCCCTGCTCCCCTGCTCCCCTGCTCCCCTGCTCCCCTGCTCCCCTGCTCCCCGTCACCCCTTCTCCTGGGGGTTGGTTACTAAACTGGAGTTGACCATCTTGGGGGTAGATGTGGATGGTGTCGCCGCTGGTGAATTTTTCGGCGAGGATGAGGTTGGCGATTTCGTTTTCTAGTAACCGCTGAATTGCCCGTTTGAGGGGGCGGGCGCCATATACGGGGTCATAACCGATTTCGGCGATGTGGTCTCGGGCGGCGGGGTAGAGTTCGAGGGTGATTTTTTGGTCGGCGAGGAGTTTTTCTAGCCGTTTGACTTGGATGCTGACGATTTGGCGGAGTTCGGCGCGGTTGAGGGGGTGGAAGATGATGATGTCATCAACGCGGTTGAGGAATTCGGGGCGGAAGTGGGAGCGGAGGGAGTGAGTGACCCGATCGCGCATTTCCTCATACTTACTATCATCCCCCGCCACATCTAAAATATGGTCGCTGCCAATATTACTGGTCATCAAGATGGCGGTATTTCTAAAATCTACCGTGCGACCTTGAGAATCGGTGATGCGGCCATCATCCAACACTTGCAGCAGAATATTAAATACGTCGGGGTGGGCTTTTTCCACTTCATCAAAGAGGATGGCGGCGTAGGCGTGACGGCGGACCGCTTCGGTGAGTTGTCCCCCAGCGTCATAACCCACATATCCCGGAGGCGCCCCCACTAAGCGGGAAACTGAGTGTTTTTCCATGTATTCCGACATATCGATCCGCACGAGGGCGTCTTCACTGTCGAAAAGGGCTTCTGCTAAAGCTCGCGCTAGTTCGGTTTTGCCGACTCCGGTAGGACCCATGAACAGGAAAGAGCCGATCGGGCGGTTGGGGTCTTTCATCCCAGCTCGGGCGCGCCGAATAGCCGCCGCTACCGCCGCCACCGCCTCAGTTTGACCAATCACCCGCTGGTGTAGTTGTGATTCTAATTGCAGGAGTTTTTGCCGTTCCGACTCCAATAAACGGTTAACCGGGATACCGGTCCACTTGGCGACAATTTCGGCGATATCCGCTTCCGTCACCTGCTCCCGCAGGAGCGTGGCGCCTTGAGATTGCAGTTTCAGCAGTTCCGCTTCTTTGGCTTCGCGATCGCGCTGCACCACCGCCAATTCCCCATACTTCAGCTTCGCCGCCAATTCCAGATTAGTTTTCCGCTCCGCCTGCTCAATGCGCAAGCGTAATTGCTCTTCCTTCTCTTTCAGCGTATTAATCCCATCCAGAAGCTGCTTTTCACTCTGCCATTGCTGACTCAGGCCCTGCTGCTTCTCCGTCAGACTGCCAATTTCCCTAGCAATACGCTGCAAACGCTCTTGGGAACTACGATAGGCACTGCTTCCCACCGCCTCCCCTTCCCCTTCCAGAGACAGCTTTTCCATCTCCAACTGCATCAAGCGGCGTTCGAGCATTTCCAGCTCCGCCGGTTTAGAAGTAATTTCCATTTTCAGCTTGGCGGCGGCTTCATCCACCAAGTCAATAGCTTTATCGGGCAAAAACCGGTCCGATATATACCGGTCCGACAACAACGCCGCCGCCACCAGAGCCGAGTCTAAAATCTTTACCCCGTGATGCACTTCGTAGCGTTCTTTCAAACCCCGCAAAATGGAAATTGCATCCTCAACCGTGGGCTGTTCTACCAGCACTTGCTGAAACCGACGCTCTAAAGCCGCATCTTTTTCTATATATTTGCGGTATTCATCCAGCGTCGTGGCGCCAATACAGCGCAATTCGCCCCGCGCCAGCATCGGTTTGAGCAAATTACCTGCATCCATTGTCCCTTGACCGGCACCCGTACCTACCACTGTATGCAGTTCGTCGATAAATAGGACAATTTGACCCTCCGAGGCGGTGACTTCTCGCAACACACCGCGCAGGCGTTCTTCAAATTCGCCTCGGAATTTCGCCCCCGCAATTAAGCTGCCCATATCTAGGGAGATAAGTTGCCGGTTTTTCAGTGATTCTGGCACATCGCCGTTGACAATGCGTTGGGCTAAACCTTCAGCGATCGCCGTTTTGCCCACCCCCGGTTCCCCAATTAACACCGGGTTGTTTTTGGTGCGGCGAGATAGAACCTGAATCACCCGGCGAATTTCGTCATCTCTACCGATTACTGGGTCTAGTTTACCTTTGCGGGCTTGTTCCGTGAGGTCTCGCCCGTATTTTTCTAAGACTTGATACTGGGTTTCGGGGGTTTCGCCGCTGGTAGCAGGCTCGGTGACTTTGGTGGTACTTCTAATGACTTTAATGGCAGCTTCTAGCTGTTGGCGCTCAAAGGGGGTGCGAATATCTTTGGTGGCACCCTTGAGGGCGCGACGCCCCACGCGATCGTCGTCAAACAGTCCTAATAATAGGTGTTCTACAGATATTTTGCGATCGTCCCAACTGGCCCGAGCCGCTTCAGCTTTATCCAGCATCACATCCAAACCCCGCCCCAGGTATAAATCCGTAGTGTTGGGGACTTTGGACTGTTTCTGGGCAAAAGTAGCCAGTTGTTGAGAGAGCTTTTCTGGAAAGATGCCAGACTTGGTGAGGATATTCGTGGCGAGTGGGTCTTGTTCCAGAAGGGCAATAGCTAAATGCTCCACTTCCAGATATTGATGCTGGTAGCGGCGAGCCACATCTTGGGATTTGACAATGGCTTCCCAGGCGGGGTCTGTAAACTTGGTAGGGTCGGTGGGCTGCATCTTGTGGGGAAAAAGGAGGTACTGGGGAGGTTTGTAGTTGGGCTTTAGCCCTCCGGGGTTGTGGTTTTGGCTTTAGCCCTTCTACGGTGTTCTTAGAACCAGAAACCGGGGTTGAGAACCAGAAACCGGGTTTCTCAATCAGATTCTGGTTTGACCCCAAAGATTTGGGTAAGAAACCCGGTTTCTTCAATCATTGTACCGCGATTATCTCACGCCAGTAGCCCATTTAAGCACTGGTGGCAGCCATTTCCGGCTGACTGCTCACCGCACCGAGGGTGTTTTCCTGAATCAATTCAATTTTGTAGCCGTCCGGGTCTTCCACAAAAGCAATGACGGTGGTGCCATGTTTCATCGGTCCTGGCTCCCGCGTCACTTTACCGCCCCGGGCTTTCACCCGATCGCAAGTGCTGTAGATATCCGCCACGCCGATCGCAATATGGCCGAAACCGCCACCAATTTCGTACTTTTCCACCCCCCAGTTATACGTCAGTTCGATAACCGTGTTGTCGGTTTCATCCCCGTAGCCCACAAAAGCCAGGGTGAATTCACCACCGGGATAGTCCTTCTGGCGCAGCAACTTCATTCCCAGCACGTCGGTGTAAAATTGCAGGGATTTTTCCAAGTTGCCCACGCGCAACATCGTATGTAAAAGTCGCATTTGCTTACATCACTTCACTTTCACTACCATTGCCTTCGCCGGGTGGGCATTCCCCGCCCTTTGAACGTGCATTAATGTACTATAGCAGTCGCTGCCCATAAAGCTGGCAGATTCAGAATTGCCGCCATTTTCCCACCATCTATTCTCGCCCAACCCGTACAATAAGGAGCCAGTACCGGTTTCGCCTTGGGCGGTAAAGGTTCTACCTCCTCTGGAGACAGAGAAACCTTACCCACCACCCCCGACACCACCAAACCCAGTAACTGTGGTTTGGGGCGCATTTCCCCATCTTTAGAGTTATCAGTAATTACCACTACGGTCAATTCTTCCGTCTGTGATAACACTGGCGGCTGAAATCCCATCAAATCGCTCAGCCAATCCGCCAAATCTACCACCCACAATAGGGGCGAATGGCCATTTGCACGCACAATCTGATGTGAATATACTCCCAAACAAGCATCCCCCATACCCGGAATCGGATAAATTTCTCGCCGAGATAGTACCATCACCTCTGGGGAGCATTCCCAAGGCACCAATAGGCGCACATGGTTTCCCAACCGGAGGCCAAAATAATCTCTCACGGTTTGTCCTTGGTCATTGGTCATTTGTCATTGCTCCGAAAGGGTTTGTAGTTGGGCTTTAGCCCACAGGAGTTTGGGCTAAAGCCCAACTACAAACCTAGGACAAGTGACAATCCCATGAGCTATGAAATTGTAAAAATGATTTATAAGCACCCAATTTGCAGCTATAGTTATTTCAAATAAGAATGGGATTGAATCCGCCCTCACCCCCGTCCCCTCTCCATCCCCCCTACCCCCCTTGGAAAGGGGGGGAGAGAGAAAAGGAGATGGGGGTGAGGGCAATCTCGATTGTTTCATTTCTATTTG
>DVDU01000152.1 GCA_015296065.1 Oscillatoriaceae cyanobacterium M33_DOE_052
CACACTCCCCACACTCCCCACACTCCCCACACTCCCCACACTCCCCACACTCCCCATCCCCCCTCCCCCCTCCCCGATTTTTTCCTCTACCCCTAGTTGTATTTTTTGTGTGCCTGTGGTATAATTGAGATTGTGCTATTAAAAATCCCATCTGGGAATTAACAATCTACTAAGTCTTACCGCATCACTGATTTGACTCAATCAATACTAACCAGTAGTGTAGATACCCTCGCGCAAGAACTGGCCGCGATCCAGCAAACTGGCTCCAAAAGGATTGCCATCTTAGGTTCGCGCCACGTGCCGATTACCCATCAAAAGCTGATCGAAATGATGAGCTATGCCCTGGTTTTATCCGGCAACCGCCTCATCACCTCCGGCGCCGCCGGCACCAATTCAGCAGCTATCAAAGGGGCAATGCGCGCTGACCCCAACTCAATCACCGTGATTTTGCCTCAAAGTCTAGAGCGCCAGCCCCGAGAGTCTCGGGAACAGCTAGAGCAGGTGATGCACTTGGTAGAAAATCCCGCCAATGACCACCTATCTCTTGCCGAAGCCAGCGCCATGTGCAATCGGGAAATTATCTCCCGATGCCAACAGTTGATTTGTTTTGCCTTTCACGACAGTCACACCCTGATGCAAACCTGCCGAGAGGCAGAAGAGCAAAACCGTGTGGTGACATTGTTTTACTTTGATTAGGCAACACCAGCAAGTTGAGAGAGGGGTGGCGGACAGACTGCCCATAAGGCCATTGGCCAGCCGAAAAACCCCAAAGACCTGCCCGAAAATATGCCGGAAACAGTGTTCCAGCACTGTCAGGAAAATATCAATGTTGGCACCGTCTTAGGCTCGCCTCCTCCAGCTCAACTTAATCATCACTAATTGCCAATATGAGACGTTTTAAATTACGATCGCCATAAAGACTCAAATTTGGTCAACCTGCCGCAGAAAACTGGCTAGTTTTGGTGTCACCAGCCAAATCAAGCGCAATATAGCATTGCTCAAATTAATGTGCTTCCGTCATCCCCGCCCCCACCAGAAGCCGATCTGGGCTGAAGTCCCTCGAGGATAGCCGCTGCGAGGGGCGTCACCAGCGGGGATCTAGTCAAAATCCGTACCTCACCAATAAGAGAAAAGCTATAACATCGAGCATTATCTACAACAGAAGTGCCAGCGGTCAGATTTTAGAGTGCTAGGATTGATTTGGAGCTGGCTTTCTCTTTGGAATTATGAAGCGTGGGAAACGGTTATGGAACAAAAATCCTGCCGCTTACTTTTGGTCGATGGTACAGAAGAAGACTACCGCTTGCTGTGTAATTTGCTAGCTCAAATTCCGACACACAAATTTGAGCTAGACGGGCTAATTCCTGGGGAGACAGGGGGTAGGGGACCTGTTGTGCCGGGGAGCAAGGGAGACTCGGAGACTCGGAGACGGGGAGAGGGGGAGACTCGGAGAGGGGGAGACTCGGAGACGGGGAGACGGGGAGACGG
>DVDU01000103.1 GCA_015296065.1 Oscillatoriaceae cyanobacterium M33_DOE_052
GAGAGGGAGGAAGATTGCTTCCCACACTTCCCACACTTCCCACACTTCCCACACTCCCCACACTCCCCACACTCCCCCCACCCCCCACACTCCCCCCGTCCTCCTGTCACCCCTCGCCCCTAGTGTCGCTAATAGAGAAAGAATTCCCGCAACCACAGACCCGGGCAGCATTGGGATTGTGAAAACGGAACCCGCCCCCCATCAAATCCTCAGAGTAATCGATCGTGATACCGTTGATGTGCTTCCAGCTTTGAGGATCCACAACAACGCCAATACCATCACACTCCACCATCACATCCTCGTCTCGTTGAGCCGAGTCGAATTCCAAAGTGTAGTAAAATTCGCAACAGCCACCAGGCGCGATGCCAAGACGGAACCAAGCCGGATGAGCTGGGATGGAGTTTTCCGCCTGGAGTTGGGAACGGTGGAGGCGCTTAACTTCATGGATGGCAGTTGGACTTAAAATAATCATGCCTGTGATTTTTTGGTGATAAACCATCTCGCCCCGGAGGGGCAGCAAATTTTTCTGGGTGTGGAGGAGCGAATGGGGAGGAGCCTTAGCGGCGTCAGCACCTCAGCATTTGAGGCCATGAAAGTTATGGGGTGTTCTTGTCTAGCACTTGGGACCGCCACCGCTCGCGGCGACGCTCGGACTCAGTGACGAAGTGGCTCGCGGGGAAATAAAACCTATTTGCTGCGAGCGTAGTCATCCTGGAAGCGGATTATATCATCCTCTCCCAAATATTCGCCGTTTTGAACTTCAATCAAAACCAAGGGAATGACGCCAGGATTTTCTAGGCGGTGTTTGGTGGTCTGGGGAACGTAGGTGGACTGGTTGCTGGTGAGCATCAGCTCTCGATCGCCACAGGTCACCAACGCCGTCCCCGACACGACAATCCAATGCTCACTGCGGTGGTGGTGCATTTGCAAGCTCAAGCGGTGTCCTGGTTTCACCTCAATGCGCTTGATTTTGTATCCCACCCCTTCTTCCAATACCGTGAACGAACCCCAGGGGCGATCTTCCGTGGCCGCTCCTTCTGATGCTGCCACAGCAGCGCCACTGGGCGCAAGGGTTTCCATATCTTGAGTTTTCAGCATGAAATGTCTCCGAAATAGGTTGGGGTTTGGGCTTGTGGGTTGGTTGCCAGAACCACCAGCCCCGCCAGCGTCTTCGCGGGGGGAAAGGCCAATAAGATTCATATGAATTGCTATTTATCCGCAAATCATATGAATCTTATGTTTGAGCCAGAAAGCCTCTTGCCTATCCCGTTTCGTTTCTAGGTCTTGATAGCTGCACCGACACCTGACGGGGTTCGGGGGAAGTGGCTTCTTGTCACCAAGAGGATTCCAATCTTTGCTACTGTAATTTTTAGTTCCAACTACGTGCGAACCGTCAGGAAAGGCGGCAACTTCGTAATTAAGCGCACAAGGCGATAGAACATTGGCAGTGGAAATAACATGGCTACCCCGTGCTACTATGATCCTCCTTGCGGATTAACGAGTTTTCTGGCAGCCCACAAGCATGCAAGAAGATTTTCCCTAACGGTAGTATCCGAATTCGTCCAACTCCCGCCACTTCAATCATAGCCCATTTGTCATTTGTCATTTGTCCGCAAAGAGAGCTTGTCACTTGTCACTCGGTACGGGCAATTCGCTTTCTCACCCCTACTCACTTATCCAACGAAAAACCACCAAAGACCAACAACGTAGCCCCCCCTCCCAACAATCCATATGAAAGAACAGACAAAATCCCTCCCCTCCATACCCACCGACTATTCTACAGAGCGTTCCTCATGCGGTGTTGGCTTCATCGCCGACCCCAGTGGTATGGGCTCCCATCGTATTCTGGACCTCAGCCTAAATGCCCTCAACTGCATGGAACACCGTGGCGGCTGCGGTGCCGACAACGACTCTGGGGATGGTGCCGGAGTCCTCACCGCCATTCCCTGGCAACTCCTGTCCCAAGATTTGCCCCAACTTCACCCTTACATAAGTGAAAACAGAGATAACCTGGGAGTGGGGATGTTCTTTCTCTCACAAAACCCCGCTCACCGCGAAATCGTCCGCCAGATGACCGAGGCGGTGGTCAGCAGCGAAGGGCTAGAAGTCATCGGTTGGCGCCCAGTCCCCGTGGCCCCGGACAAACTCGGCCCCCAAGCTCGCGCCAACCAACCCCACATCGAGCAGCTAGTAGTGAAACACCCCACCGCCACAGGTGACGAACTAGAAAGGTTGCTATTTATGACGCGGCGGGAAATTGGCCACCAACTGGGACAGCAAACCGAACTGCTCTGGGGCGATGACCTCTATATCTGCTCTTTCTCCAGCCGCACCATTGTTTACAAGGGGATGGTTCGCTCGGCGGTCCTGGGTGAATTCTATCTTGACCTGCAATCTAGCGCCTTTGAAACCCCCTTCGCTGTCTATCACCGCCGCTTCAGCACCAACACTATGCCCAAATGGCCCCTGGCTCAGCCCCTGCGCCTCCTGGGTCACAACGGCGAAATCAATACCCTCCTAGGCAACCTCAACTGGATGAGCGCCCGGGAAACCTCCCTCACTTCCCCTCTGTGGGGAGACCGAATTAGCACGTTATTTCCCGTAGTCAGCCCTCTTAACAGTGACTCCGCCAACCTAGACAATGCCGTAGAGCTGCTGGTACGTTCTGGGCGAACCCTGGCAGAGGCCCTGATGGTGATGATTCCCGAAGCCTACCAAAATCAGCCTGAGCTGGCAGAGTTTCCCGAAATAGTGGATTTTTACAACTACTATGCTGGTCTCCAAGAAGCCTGGGACGGCCCCGCGTTGGTGTTGTACTCCGATGGCAAGCAGGTGGGGGCGGTTCTAGACCGCAATGGCTTGCGACCGGCTCGCTACTGCGTCACCCAGGATGGCTTAGTAATAGTAGCTTCCGAGGCTGGAGTCACCGGTATCCCAGAGGCGGAAATTGTCGAGAAAGGTCGCCTTGGTCCCGGTCAAATGCTGGTGGTTGACCTGGAACATCATCAATTACTGAAAAATTGGGAGATTAAACGCCAAGTCGCCACGGCTCATCCTTATGGTGAGTGGCTGAAACTACGGGTGTCCCTGCCGGAAGGGGACGGGGGGACCATCTCCCCATCTCCCAGTCTCCCCGTCTCCCCCTCTCCCAGTCTCCCCGTCCCCCCCTCTCCCCGTCTCCCCCTCTCCGCTTTCGGCTATACGGCTGAGGATGTGGAAATGGTGGTGGAGGAGATGGCGGCTACGGGTAAGGAGCCGACTTTCTGTATGGGGGATGATGCGCCTTTGGCGGTTCTCTCCCAAAAACCTCGGGTGCTTTACGATTATTTCAAGCAGCGGTTTGCTCAGGTGACTAACCCGGCGATCGACCCTCTGCGGGAAAGTCTGGTGATGTCTTTGCGGGTGTTTTTGGGAGCTAAGGGCAATCTCCTCGACCCCCAACCCGAACACGCCCGCCAGTTGGTGCTAGAATCGCCGGTGTTGTTGCCGCCTTCTTTGGCTGCGCTGCGCATCGCTGGTGTTAAAACTCACTGTCTCTCTACTCTCTATAATCCCACTGCCACGAGTCTAGAAGCAGCAGTAAAAGCTCTGGGGGCTGCGGCTGCGGACGCGGTGGCACAAGGTGCGGAAATCTTGATTCTCAGTGATAATGAGTCTGATTCGTTTGGGCTAAAGCCGAACTCTGAGCCTCTGGCTTATATTCCGCCGCTGCTGGCGGTGGGGGCAACTCATCACCATTTGATTCGGGAACGTTGGCGCGATCGAGTCTCCCTGGTGGTGGAAACGGGACAATGCTGGAGTACCCACCATCTAGCCTGCCTCATCGGCTATGGTGCTAGTGCGGTTTGTCCTTATTTGGCTATAGAGGCGGTGCGCACCTGGTGGGCCAGTGAAAAAACCCAGCAGTTTATGGAGCGGGGCAAGTTGCCGAAACTGGAGTTAGCCGATGCTTTCCACAACTACCGCTCAGCCTTGGAAGCGGGACTGCTGAAAATTCTCTCTAAAATGGGCATTTCCCTACTCTCCAGCTACCAGGGGGCGCAAATTTTTGAGGCGATCGGCATTGGGTCAGACCTGCTGCAACTGGGTTTTCCCGGTACTGCTTCCCGCATTGGGGGGTTAACTGTGGCGGAACTGGAGCAAGAAACTCTCTCCTTCATCGCTAATATCCAAGAAAACACCAAAAAACTGGATAACTGGGGTTTGGTGCAACACCGTCCGGGGGGCGAATATCACATGAATAACCCGGATATGGCTAAGGCGTTACATAAAGCTGTAGCTGGTGGCAGTTATGACCATTACGAGGTTTATAAAGCCCAGTTGCAGGGGCGCCCACTCACGGCGTTGAGGGATTTGTTGGATTTCCAATTGGCGGCGACTCCTATTCCCATTGAGGAAGTGGAACCAGTGGCAGATATTGTGAAGCGGTTTTGCACTGGGGGGATGTCTTTGGGCGCTTTGTCCCGGGAAGCTCACGAAACTTTGGCTATTGCCATGAACCGTTTTGGTGGGAAGTCCAATTCTGGCGAAGGCGGGGAAGACCCGATGCGTTTTGCTCGCCTCAAGGATGTGGATGGGGACGGTTATTCCCCCACCTTCCCCCACTTAAAAGGTCTGCTGAATGGGGATACGGCGGCTTCGGCGATTAAACAGGTGGCTTCGGGTCGCTTTGGCGTCACCCCGGAATACCTAATGAATGCCCAGCAGATTGAGATTAAAATTGCTCAGGGAGCGAAGCCGGGAGAAGGCGGGCAGCTTCCGGGTAAAAAGGTGAGTCCTTATATTGCTGAGTTGCGCCGATCGAAGCCGGGAGTGACTTTGATTTCGCCGCCGCCTCACCACGATATTTATAGTATTGAGGATTTGGCGCAGTTGATTTTTGACCTGCATCAAATTAATCCAGCGGCGGCGGTGTCGGTGAAGTTGGTGGCGGAGGTGGGTCTGGGGACGATCGCCGCCGGTGTCGCCAAAGCTAATGCCGATATTATCCAGATTTCTGGACATGATGGCGGTACTGGTGCTTCTCCCCTTAGCTCTATCAAGCACGCTGGCTCACCCTGGGAGCTGGGACTCACTGAAGTTCACCGGGTCCTGATGGAGCAGGGTTTGCGCTCAAGGGTCCTGTTGCGGGTTGATGGTGGTCTGAAAACCGGCTGGGACGTGGTGATGGCGGCGTTGATGGGGGCGGAAGAGTTCGGCTTTGGCAGCATTGCTATGATTGCTGAGGGCTGTATTATGGCGCGAGTTTGCCATACTAATGGCTGTCCCGTGGGGGTGGCTACCCAGCAAGAGAAGTTGCGGGCTCGGTTTAAGGGTACGCCCGGTCATGTGGTGAATTTCTTTTATTTCGTGGCTGAGGAGGTGCGGCAACTCTTGGCTCGTCTCGGTTATCGTTCTTTGAATGACATTATCGGACGCGCCGATTTGCTGAAGGTTAACCCTGATGTGCAGCCAGCTAAAACCAGTCATTTGGATTTGGGGACGTTGCTCAATTTGCCCGACTGCGGACGCGGACGCACCTGGTTAGAGCATGAGGGCGTTCACGGTAACGGTCCGGTGTTGGATGATGAGATTTTGGCTGACGCGGAGGTGGCGGCGGCTATTTCCCAGCCGACTCAGGTGGAGAAGAGTTTGGCGATCGTTAATACCGATCGCTCTGTGGGCGCTCGCATCGCCGGACGTATTGCCAGCATCTATGGCAATGGCGGTTTTGCTGGGGATATTACTCTGCGCTTCCGTGGCAGTGCTGGTCAGAGTTTCGGCGCTTTCAACCTGCCGGGAATGACGTTAATTGTGGAGGGTGAGTGTAACGACTACGTGGGTAAGGGGATGCACGGCGGCGAAATTATCGTCAAACCGGTTTCTGATGCCCGCCGCAGTGACGCTATCCTGGGTAATACCTGCCTCTACGGCGCCACCGGTGGGATGCTGTTCGCTTGTGGTCAAGCTGGCGAGCGTTTTGCTGTGCGCAATTCAATGGCGAAAGCGGTTATTGAGGGTGCTGGCGACCACTGTTGTGAATATATGACTGGGGGTGTGGTGGTGGTTCTCGGTCCCGTGGGACGGAATGTGGGGGCTGGGATGACTGGTGGTTTAGCCTACTTCCTGGATGAAGATGGCACTTTCCCCACCAAGGTCAACCGCGAAATCGTGAAGGTGCAGCGGGTGGTGTCTGAGCGGGGACGATCGCAACTCCGGGAGATGCTGGAAATGCACGTTTCGAGGACTGGTTCTCTTAAGGCAGGGCAGATTTTGGCTGATTTCTCTGAATGGGTGGAGAAATTCTGGCAGTTGGTGCCTCCTAGTGAGGAGGTGTAGGGAGATGGGGAGATGGGGGGTGAGCCCTCTATCCCCCATCCCCTTTCTCGATCGCGTTCCGTTAGGGGGGGGGGAGAAAGGGGAGTAAGACGGGGAGATGGGGGGATGGGGCGATTCGCGAATTAGCCTATTGACGATCGCACATCTTCGTGTTATCGTACAATTATCAAAGGCGGCGGCATAGCCAAGCGGTAAGGCAGAGGACTGCAAATCCTCCATCCCCCAGTTCAAATCTGGGTGCCGCCTTCAAGGTGAGTAAGGTGGGCAGTGCCTCACCTCGGAGTCTCTTCATCACCAGTAGCAGTAGTGGGCTTCCCGCTTGGCCGGGAAAAAGACCTTGATTCCCGCTTTCGCGGGAATCAAGGTCTTTTAGCAGTAGTCGGGTGGGTAGTGCCTAACCGAGTAACACTATTCATGTTTAATTATGTGGATTTACTTATCAATCATCAATTGATAAACCAAGGATTCTTGGCCACAACTGCCATCCTTGGCCTCTTGTGGCTGCAACCCGCTCAGGCGGAAATTATGGAGCGCATCGACACTACTGGCGTACTCAAGGTGGGTATCAGGCAGAATGTCCTACCCCTGGGGCAGCGCCAAGAGGGTCAATGGACGGGCTATTGCGCGGATATTGCTGATGCTCTGGCGAAGCATCTCAGCCGCGATCGGGCTAGTCCGATTCAGGTTCTCTTCATTACCTCTACTACCCAAAGCCGTTACTCTTTGGTGGCTAACGGCACGGTTGATATGGAATGTGGCCCAAACACTATCAACCCGGAAACGGAGGCTGTCTATGGGGTAAGATTTTCTGCTCCCTTCTTTATCACTGCTACTCAAATCCTCTCCCGTCCGCACTCCCAAGGGGCTGTAGGGGTGATTCCCTCGCCGCCCCTACTAGGTGTGATCAAGGACACGACTAATGAGGCTGACATCAATCAGGTTTATCCTAGGGGCCAAATCAATAACGCTTTTCCTGATTATGAGCGGGGGATAAATGCTGTACTCGGCGGCCAGATATCCGGTTTTGCTAGTGATGGCATCCTCTTGGTAGAAACTGCTCGCCGCCTTAATTTGGAACTAAATCGGGATTATGTTCTGACTACTCTAAGAAATGATTTTGGCAATGCTTTCTGTGCTTCTTATGGGATGATTTTGCCCGGTGGTGCTGATGACTCCCGCTGGCGCAATATGGTAAATTTCTTTCTCTCTACTCATAGGGAGGCTAAGAATATTTGGCGGCGGTGGTTTTCCCGTGTTGATGCTTCTATTGAGGAGGTTTCTTCTCTGTGTCGGTAGGCTGGGAGACGGGGGGATGGGGATGTAGAATATGCAATTTATTGTCTTAATCTATGTTGATGTTTTGCCGCCATTTGCTGACGATTTTCTGGAGGGGTTCTGATAACCAGTGGTCGTATTGGGGGTAGATGGGTAAGCGTTCGGTTAGTTGCCACCGGGCTTCTGCGAGGATGGCGGCGATTTGATGGTGATGGGGATAGTCGGGGTTGACTTCATCTATGGGTCCGATGCCTCCTAGGTCTCTGGC
The DNA here is from genome assembly GCA_015296065.1 of Oscillatoriaceae cyanobacterium M33_DOE_052. Lineage (GTDB taxonomy): Bacteria > Cyanobacteriota > Cyanobacteriia > Cyanobacteriales > Laspinemataceae > Koinonema. The sequence continues at coordinate 7,862 of DVDU01000103.1, forward strand.
TCCGGCTTCTATGCAGGCGAGTAGGATGTCGCTGCGGGTGATGAGGTTGGGGGGAATTTGCAGGGTGATTTCTGGGGGGAGGATGCGGCGAGCTGTGGCGACTACGGCGGGGAGCTGCTGGAGGTCAAAACTGGGGGCATTCCAAGTTTGGCGGCTACCTGGGCTGTGGGGTTGGAGGATGACTTCTTGGATGTGTTGCCACCGGCGGTGACTGAGGGCGATCGCTTTTAAACTATCCTCCCAATCTGCGGCTGATTCGCCAATGCCCAACAGCAATCCCGTGGTAAAAGGAATCTTCAGTTGTCCCGCCCATTCTAACTGCTGTAACCGCACTTGGGGCAACTTGCTCGGGGCGTGGCGATGTACTGTTTCCAGTAGTCGCGGCGTCACCTGCTCTAACATCAGCCCCATAGACACATTCACCTCCTTTAGTTTCGCCATCTCCTCAAAACTCAGGGGTCCGGCATTGGTGTGGGGCAGATATCCCTGCTCTAGAGCGAGTTTCCCTAGGTCGTATATGCGATCGAGCCAAGCCTGTCTCCTGGAACTCGCCGGATGTACCTCCCCGCTGAGTATGAGAATTTCGATTACCCCCTGGTGTGAAATCGCCTCCAACCGCTTCTGTGCCTCTTTTGGCGTCATCCAGGGACTTTGCCCTGGTTCAACTCGGAAGTTGCAGTAGGTGCAGCGGTTGTAGCATTCGTGGGTTGGCACTAGGGTGTATGCGGGGCTGTATGAGATGATTCGCGATGATTGATAATCTTGGCTTATATTAGACATAAGTATAAATAGAGTAAAAAACCTTAACAGGCTCTTTACAAAACTAAACAATTGGTGGTATCTTGAAATCACGGTAGAGAAAACACTACCTTGCACCTCGAAAATTCATCGCAATCATAAGCAAATGACCACAACTCTTCAGACACGCGAAAGCGTTGGTATCTGGGAACGGTTTTGCCAGTGGGTCACCAGCACCGAAAACCGCCTCTATGTGGGCTGGTTCGGCGTCCTGATGATTCCTACTCTCTTAACCGCCACCACCTGCTACATTATCGCCTTCATCGCTGCGCCTCCCGTGGACATCGATGGGATCCGCGAACCTGTAGCTGGCTCTCTCCTCTACGGCAACAAC
>DVDU01000181.1 GCA_015296065.1 Oscillatoriaceae cyanobacterium M33_DOE_052
TTCCCTTCGATTATCTGGTTTCAGTTACTCAAACGCATCCAATCTCACGCTGATATTGCGGCTCATTTTGGGTTCGATATTGACCTCAAACCTCGCTTAGAATCGGCTTATTGAGAATGCTGCAAGATCTCAGTTAATGCTTGCTGATGATAGTTCAATGCTTGTGGGTATTGCCGTAGACTGCTATACACCGCACCAATGTTAGTGAGCGCCATTGCCTCATCTGCACGGCTACCTATCTCCTGGTAGATCTTCAATGCCGTTTGAAAAGACTGTAATGCTGCTGAAAATTGGCTTCTGTCAAGTTGCTGCTCCCTCTGCTGAAGCAAGCGATCGGCTGCCGCTTTGCGAGTTTCGTTGGAAGATTGCACTGGCATTGCAGCCATACTTAGAGATGTAGTCAATGACAATAATTCCAAGCAGGGTAGACAGAGCACTGCCAAAAGACGAAGGACATAAATACGAGAAAATGATTTCATCATTGCAGCGCACCTCTGATGCTACCTATCTGGAACTTGAAGGATTTTGATTGTCAAAAGATTCCACACCGATCGCTCCTGCCTGAACTATCGTAGGGCGTATCTAGATAAAAAGCCTCTGAAAATCGCTCTATCTGGTATCAACGAAATGAATAGCAGTTCTCTCACTTTCGTTGACTTGACAGAGCGATCGCAGATCTGATGCGAAAAGCGATCGCTGGCAAAAAAATAAGTGTTGAACAAGTCTTGCGCTAACTGACTTGATTTACACCTGATTTAGCAGTCCTAAATGATTTGTGAAATGAGAGGGGCACTGTGAAAAGATTTGCTTCGGAAAGCCTTTTACAATCCAGATAGGGGCATATAGCGTTTTTCACTCTAGTGAGGCACAGTAACAACAATGAGAGAACCAATTTCTTAGGTCACTTAGTGACACTTGGGAGAACGCTTCATCAATGGCTTTGGCAAGTTCTGGATAACTGCGTGCCCCAATCGAACGCAGAATGCTCTTAATCTTTGAAAAGCAATTCTCGATGGGCGAAAAGTCTGGCGAGTAAGGCGGTAGGAATATCAGCTGGGCTCCTGCCGCTTCAATCAGCTTTCTCACTTCTTCACCCAAATGAATCGAGCAGTTATCCATGATGACACAGGCTCCTTCCCACAACTTCGGAACGAGTTTCTGGGAAATGAACGCTTCAAAGGTAAGGCCATCGGTTGAACCGATCAGATTGACGTAAGTCATAACCTCTTTAAGACTAATCGCACTCAGAATCGAGACGCGTTTCCCGCGTTTGCTGGGACGTTTGCCATGCGCTCGTCTGCCTTTCGGTGCACGGGCTCTAAGTCGGGTTAACGCTAAGTCCACACCTGATTCGTCGATAAAGATCAAGTCTTGAGCCAGAAATCCTCGAACCAGTTGCCAAAATTCAACGCGTTTGGTTTGCACTCGCTCAGTTTCTTTTTCGTCGGGGTGTAGCGTTTTTTTTAAGTGTTAAGTTCAGTTTTTCTAGCATGCGAAACATGGTCGAAACGCCAATTCGGACACCGACCCGCTGGTCTAACAAGTCACATAGCTCGGCCAATGTCGCGTCATTATTTGATTCAACAATCGTAGCTAGGATTTCCAGTTGCTCAACACTTAACTTGGTCGGTGTTTGCTCAGTTCTTTGTTTGGGGACAATCTCACCGGTTTCCCGATATTGTTTGACCAACTTTCGCACGAAACTATAAGCCACTCGAAATTGCTGAGCGATTTGACGTTGTGACGTATTACCTTCAACATAAGCGTCAACAATTTTTTGTCTAAGATCGAGTGAGTAGGGTTGCACTTGATTGAGAATGAAGTAAATGGATTGAATTAGTATATCAAATACGCCTCACTAGATCGGAAAATGCTGTACCAGTTTGTTATGAAGATCCGTAGAATGAGATCCCCCCTTAGCCCCCCTTAAAAAGGAGGGAAGCACTCTTATTCCCCCTTTTTAAGGGGGCTAGGGGGATCGGCAGTAATATGCGGCGTCACACAGAATTGGTATCACTACCAAAATCTAACAACAATTACTCTTCTGCAATGTGGTTTGGAGTTTCTATCAGTGGAAGTTTCAACGCAATTTAGGGCGTCACACTGATTCCTCATCTAATGCTGCCAGCATCGCTGAAAATGCTCTCGTAAAAGTGATTTCGTCTTTTTGAGTTAAGTGCCGACTAAAGTATTGAGCGATACTCTCAGCATATACCGTCCACATTTTTTGTTGCATTTCCAGTCCTGCTTGGGTCAGTACTGCATACGCACCCCGGCGATCGAATTGACATACTTCCCGGCGAATCAGCCCAGTCTTTTCCAGGCGATCAGCGAGCCGCGTCACATTCGTACGATTTACTAGCAAGACCTCTGCCAGATCACTCAAACGCAACTTTTGGTCGGGTGCTTGCTTGAGTGCGATGAGCATGTCATACCACTCAAAAGGGGGCAAGCCAGCTTGCTTAAAGTCTTGCTCTACCTGTTCAACCAGACGAGCATGGACTGTCAAAAACAGCTTCCACAGAGAATTTTGAGCAGAATCAAGCTCAGCCATCACACTCCTAAAATTTAATTTCTATTGTAATTATTGCACTTGCAACCAGACAGTGCTACACCTCTACTAGTTTCAAATGTAGTTATCTTAAGAATGAGAATTAAATAAGTTCGATGATTGGTAGGGGCGGGTTTTGCCGTAAAAACGATTGCAGAGGGCAAATAGGTTTGCTAACCCCGCCCGTACAGTTTGCGGATTTATTAAATTTGTGATCCTTAGCTGTAATGAGTTGGTGTCGCGTACGGCGATATTTGGGCTCTTACGCATTTTTGATACTGGTGGCGAAATATTGCTTAACCTGCCGCTTGAGCCATGAGCTTTGCGTATTGGGAAACTCGTGTTGTGGCATGGGGGACTTGACGGAGCCAATTGAAAATCCGCTTCACGTTGATTGCCGTTGCCGTCATCAGATGTTGCAAATGAGTTTTAGCTAAACCAATGTATCGAGCGCGACGCAGTCCATGAGCACGAACGCCTTGTGAGAGCGTTCCTTCAATGCCTGCACGGCGGTCATACTCCTGCTTATAGTCAATCGTTTTTTCACGTTCGCGAGCAAGTTGTAATATCAAATCCGGTTAATTAGCCGTAGTTAGCCGACCGCCTCTGCCCACCAGTAAAAGTTTGTTAGCCCTCGGATAAAGTTGGTGCGTTGCAGCAAGCCCCGACAGCGGTGGGCCGTGACGGCTTCCAATTCGTCCAA
>DVDU01000303.1 GCA_015296065.1 Oscillatoriaceae cyanobacterium M33_DOE_052
AAATAAGAATGGGATTGAATCCGCCCTCACCCCCGTCCCCTCTCCATCCCCCCTACCCCCCTTGGAAAGGGGGGGAGAGAGAAAAGGAGATGGGGGTGAGGGCAATCTCGATTGTTTCATTTCTATTTGAAATGACTATATCTTTTAACCATGATACTACAGAAATAGGCGAGCATTCTCTGGCGGATTGTAATGTGTGGTTATTTCCTGCTAAAATATCCAGTTCTGCGTAAATCAAAAAATTTTTAATCATCCGATGCAACCGCTCACCAGAAATCTTGATATTCTCCGCCATTGAGCGAATCTCTGCTGGCTGGAGGCGCTCGGCTTCCATCATCATAATTTCCGCAAATCCTAGAATCCCATTGAGGGGGGTTTTCAGCTCGTGGGGTAGGGAATTAGAGATACTTTGCCGTAAGGAATCAAGCTCTTGTTGGGTATGCTGTTGCCAGAGAGAGTGTTTTTGCAGTCGGGAGGCGATCGAGCCCAGAAGTTCCTGGCTTTGCCAAGGCTTCGTAATATAATCGTCTGCTCCCAAATTCATCGCTTGGCGAATATTTTCTCTTTCTGCCTGAGAAGTCAGAAAAATCAGCGGAATCATTTCCGTATCAGCATTTTTGCGCAAATAGCTGAGAACTTCATAGCCATCTAATTCCGGCAGCATAATGTCACAAATGACCAAATCCGGTTTTTCCAACTGCGCTAGGATAATCCCCTCTTTCCCATTGGGAGCGCCAATGGCTTGAAAGTTCTCCGCTGCCAGTAATTCTAAGAGATTTTCCCGGATAGGTTCTTCATCTTCAATGACTAAAATTTTGGCCATCAATTTTCACCTTTTTTGTGCAGAGCAAAGTCGTGGGGGGATGTAAGGGAGAGGGACCGGTAAACTATATTAGCTACTTAGCCCACATACTGAGACTGAGACCCGATGGTGAGTATTGTTTGGGTTGTCGCACCTACGATATGCAATTTTACCTTAATCCACCACAGGGTCGCCCGCCTCAATGGGGATCGAGACGGGCTCTCAAGTGTGTAGTTATGGGAGTTCCCATTACAATAAGGGATAAAACCAGCCCTGGAATGGCGATCGAGCTATCCCACCCCCAGTGAGAGCGTTCCTGGAACCTCCCAGGCGTCTCACCACCGTCCTTCCGTCCTAGCCTTGCATTAAGACGATTTTATGAGCGCACCACAGCCTCCCAAACCCCCAAAAACCATCTTAAGCGTCTTCACCCAAGCAGTGCAGACGGTTCAAGCTCGGATTAACATGTCCCTGAAGTTGAAACCCAATGCCCGAGTGCCAGAATTACGGGTTAAGGATGGCGAAAGCGCAACGCCACAAGTTTACAAGCTGTTGGGGAACCGTTACATTTTAGGCCGATCGGCCAAAACTTGCGATATCGTCGTCAGTCATCCCCTAGTCAGTCAAGTTCACCTCACCGTCTATCGGGACGGTCAAGAGAGAGACGCCCCTTTTTACATTAAAGACGAAAAATCTACTAATGGCATCTATCGCGGTAAACGCCGCATCTCTCAAATATTACTGCGTCACGGGGATGCTTTCACCCTCGGTCCGCCGGAACTGGCGGATGTGGTGGAAATGCGGTATTTAGACCCCCCCCCTTGGTACGTGCTAGCATTGCGCTGGAGTTTAATCGCGGCTGGGGGTACAACCGCTTTAGTCGCCTTATTTGTGGGGTTGGAGTGGCAGAAATTCCCCGTTAACCCCCTCCCCCGTGGTATCACTGGGCCAGTGGTGGTGTACGCTCGGGATGGCCAAACCCCCCTCCAGCCCAGTTACAACAGCGCTCACCGAGAATTTGAGAAGCTATCGAATTATTCCAAGTATCTCCCCAATGCGGTCATCGCTTCGGAAGACAGCCGTTTTTACTGGCATTTGGGTGTTGACCCCATTGGTATCGCCCGAGCGGTGGTGGCGAACCTGCGGGGGGGTGGTATTCGAGAAGGGGCTAGTACCCTCACTCAGCAACTGGCTCGGAGCTTGTTTCGGGAATATGTGGGGACGGCGGACTCGGCGGGGCGAAAAATTCGGGAAGCCTTGGTGGCTCTGAAGTTGGAGACTTTTTACTCTAAGGATGACTTGCTGCTGACTTATCTCAACCGGGTTTATTTGGGGTTTGACTTATACGGTTTTGATGATGCAGCGCGGTTCTATTTTGAAAAATCGGCGGCTGATTTAACTTTGTCGGAGGCGGCGACTTTGGTGGGCATTTTGCCCGCTCCCAATAGTTTTAATCCGGTGCAAAATTATCAATTGGCGGTACGCTATCGCAATGGGGTGCTGTATCGCATGGAGCGTTTGGGGATGATTGATGCGGATGAGGCGGACAGAGCCCGCCGCTCTCTGATTCAGGTGAGCCCCAGAGCCAAGGAAATTCTCAGCAATACGATCGCTCCTTATTTATGGACCTACGTATTTCGGGAGTTGGACGATTTGCTGGGGGAAGATGTGGCCAGAGAGGGTAATTTTATCGTCGAAACCGGTTTAGACCCCGAACTACAAACCCAGATGGAAGCGGCTTTAGTTCGCGGGGTCAGCGATGGCGTCAATGGCTTTTCCCAAGGAGCAATGGTCACAGTGGATGCTCGCACTGGGGAAATTCTCGCCCTCGCTGGTGGCGTTGACTTTATGCAAAGTCAGTTTAACCGCGCTACCCAAGCCGAACGCCAACCGGGCTCAACCTTTAAAATTTTTGCCTATACCGCTGCTTTGGAAATGGGCATCAGTCCCGATACTACCTATTCTTGTGAACCGTTGCGCTGGCAAGGTACGTCCTATTCTGGTTGTGAGCGTTCTGGTGGTGTGGTGGATATGTGGCGGGGTTTGGCGCAGTCGGAAAATGCGATCGCCCTGCGTGTGGCCCAACAAACTGGTTTAGACAAAGTAGTGCAGACAGCCCGCCGAATGGGCATACAAAGCAAACTCAACTCTGTACCAGGTTTAGTTTTAGGGCAAAGTGAAGTCACCCTCCTAGAAATGACTGGAGCCTATAGCGTCTTAGCCAATGGCGGTAAGCGCAACCGTCCCCACGCCATTAATCGCATTTTAGATAGCAGCGACTGTCAAGACCCCACCAACCCCCAAACCTGCCGCCTCATTTACGATTATCAGCAGCAGCCCGGTGCTAATCGCCAAGTCATCCCCGCCGATGTGGCCAGAACCATGACCCGAATGCTCCAAGGTGTGGTAGCTAATGGCACAGGTGGTAATGCCTCCATCGGTTTGGGGGAAGAAGCTGGTAAAACCGGCACTACTAACGACGGTGTGGACTTGTGGTTTGTCGGTTATGTCCCCAGTCGTGATTTAGTCACTGGCGTTTGGTTGGGTAATGACGATAATTCCCCCACTAACAGCGGTAGTGCTTTAGCCGCCTCGGTTTGGGCAGACTTCACCCGCAGGGCAATAGGAAACTAAGGCTGTCCTTTGTCCTTTGATAATTGATAATTGACAATTGATAATTGATAATTGTCAATTGTCAATTGTTTTTTGGTGACAAAGGACAAAGGACAAAGGACAAGTGACAAAGGACAAATGACTAAAAACCTATTTCAAAAACTTTCCCGCCAAGGCGATCGCATCGGCGATATCCACATCCCCATCCCCATCTGCATCTAAAAATGACTTCAACACCGGATTAGATAACTGGGGATTCAACTTATCCGCCCCCGCCTGGAGAAAATTTAGCACCAATGGCACCGCCAAAGGCAATATTTGCTGAATTGTTTCCTGATTCAAACCCGTGCGTGCCACCAAATCTCCCACCATCTGACCCAATTTGCTTTGGCTAAACAAAGCCATCACCGCTTGCCCATTGGGAGCCGTACCGCTGAATTGATTTACTAACGCTTGCGCCTGCTCTGGCCCCTCAGTTTGCTGTTTCTCCTGCAGGGAAGAACGCACATAACCGCCCACTGTGGAAAACAGCACCTGGGTCGTTTCTGAGTTCAAACCGTAGGTATTGCCTAGTTGCTGCACTGCCCCGATAATCCCAGTCAGATTCTGGACGCTGGCCATTTGATTCGGACTGCCCACCGCACTGATGATTTGATCAAAAAGTCCCATAATTTTGCCGTTATTTCCCTAAATCATATTTTGACCTGAAAAGGTTTTTGCTTGATTGGTGCGAAAGCGGGCGATGAGGCTCGAACTCACGACGTTCAGCTTGGGAAGCTGACATTCTACCACTGAATTACGCCCGCGTTAGGTTTAACTTCAATCTGCTAAATCATTATATAGCCCTTGGCGGGTGGTTGTCAAGGGGTTTTGGTTTTTGGTGTTGATGGCGGGGTGATGGTGGAAACCGTCGGTTGGGTTGAGTCACGAAACCCAACACTCTATTTGATAATAATTTTTTATGTTTTTTGATTCAAAAATTGTTTATTTAAATAAATATTAATTTTTGTTGCGTGTAAAGTTTTGTAACAAAATTGAGAATGGAATCAATAAGCGATGAATTTGCGTTGTTTCAGGGGGATTGACCGAAATTATAAAGACTGTTATAATGTGCGAAGCTGGTTGTTTTTTGCCAAAATTCAGTTAAGGGGATTTGCCCGATCGTCCCGGCGGCTCAAACCCTTATGCTGTCTGTACCTAAGTTTATCTCTTGGTGATGGGGGCGAGTAAGGGCGCTGAGGCCGATTTTCTATGGCTTCTTTAAATTGTCAAGGTGGGGTTGACAAATTTGCCAGATTGTGCATTTCCTGAAAACCGCAATCATTCTTGATTAAGAATTACCATGCTGTAATGGTAAATTTACCGTCGCTGTTGCCACCTTGCCAAATTTTAATCGTGTTTTGGGTGCCACTGGTGATGAGGAGTTGGCCATCGGGACTAAAAACTAAAGCATTGACTCCTGCGGCACCTTCATTCAGACTGTGTAGAAGCTCCCCAGTGCTGAGGTTCCAGATTTTGATGCCGTCGGATCCGGCACTAGCAAGGGTTTGACCGTCAGGAGTAATCGCCACAGACTTGATGCGGCTGTTGTGACCGGGCAGAGTATCTACTTTGTCGGTGTTTAAATGCCAGATTTTGATATTTTGGTCATAGCTGCCGCTGATGAGGCGGGTGCCATCGGGGGTAAAGGCGAGGGCACTGGCGGGAGCTGTATGTCCTTTAAGAGTTCCGGCTGGGGGGCTGGCGGGTGTTAAACAACCGATTCCTCGGCATTGGGGTGTGATTGTCCACAGTTGAATTGCACCATCTTTGTTGCCAGTGGCGGCGAGAGTGCCATCGGGACTGATGACGACGGAGTATAAGGGCTGAAAGGGGAGCTGGCTATCCATCAGTTGCTGCTGGGGGATATTCCAGATTTTCATACCGTCCAAAGCCGCACTAAGTAGGGTTTGGCCGTCGGGGGCGATTTTTAAGGACATGACGAAACTGGAGTGGGCGGCAAAGGTGCGGACTAATTGCCGCGATCGCATATCCCAAAAATTGACCAGAGCATCATCGCCACCGCTGATGAGGGTTTGACCGTCGGGAGTGATGGCCAGAGATAGGACGCGGCTTTTATGTCCGATGAGGGTGGCAATGTGTTTGCGTTGTGCCAGGTTCCACAGTTGAATTGTGGGGTCATTACTGCCACCGCCGCTGATGAGGGTTTGGCCATCGGGGGTGATGGCGAGGGATGCTACGGGGGCAGTATGACCGGGAATGGTGGCTACCAGTTGCGGCTGACGCCAACTGCTGGGGGTTTGTGTGAGGGTGGAACGGTGAGGAGGAATGGGGGGGAGCGGGGAGACTGGGAGACTGGGAGACGTTGCCAAGATTGCCATCCACCCTAAAGTAGTTATGAAGAATTTCATACTTTATCCGCTTGGAGATTCGGGCAGATGGTATGGGCGAGTTTATCTGTGCTGGGTTGCTCCTCCCATTCCGATAGGAGTTCGAGCAGCTCGCCTTTGAGCATTTCCAGAGCTTGAATTTGGCGGTTGATGACTTCTACCTTACCTAAAAGCCGGTGTTTCACTTCGCCGCAGGGCAATTCGCCCCGATCGCGTATCTCCAGAATTTCCTTAATTGCACTCAGACTCAGCCCCAGAGACTGAGCCCTTTTAATAAAATCAAGTCGATTTAATACCCCGGCTTCAAACATCCGATAGCCCGTATCGGACCTTGCCACCGTCGGTTCCAGTAGTCCGATTTCTTCATAATAGCGGATTGTCTTCACTGGCAAACCGCTGGCTGCCGCTACTTGCCCGATTTTCAGTCGGGAGGGTTGCCTACTGGAATTTTCAGCAGTCAATAGAGCCGGGGATGGGGAAAAGGCCATTGGAGGGAGATAGTTTCTACATCGGGGGACGCTTTTTCGCAGATGTCAGCAGGGGTAGCTGGGGACGGGAGGAACTGGGGGGGAGGTAATGTTGTGCCACTGTTTCCGTCTCGGTGGCGTCGTCGCTGCGATGAATTTGCCACCAGCGCATCATCGCTGCTATCCCTACCAACAACAGTCCGAAGCTGAACAAAGAGGCACTATTGCCAATGCCGCCGATCGCTGCATCCACCGCCCCCACTGTCACCACAAAGCTGGTGATGGGTTCCGATCGGTATGCAGACTTGACAAATCTCAACCAGGCTGCGTTCATCACAGTTATTTTACTTCCGTTTGGGAGTTATTATCTTAAAACTTATACAGTACCTGACAGTCCGGAGCTTCTAATTTTTACATCTGCCGCCATCATTATCTGTGTATCTACTTCTATTTTATGACACGCAACCGAAAGCGTGGGGGGATGGGGGACGGGGAGGGGTGGGAAGATGGGGAGGAGGGGGGAGATGGGGAAGATTACTCCCCACACTTCCCACACTTCCCACACTTCCCACACTTCCCACACTCCCCACCCTCCCCTAGTCACCGATATCTTAATTCAGACCGAGCCAGGAGAGCAGCCCTTGACCAGTGAAGTATTCAATGGCCAAGGCAACGACGAAGCCCAGCATAGCAGCTCGACCGTTTAAACGCTCGGCGTAATCGTTAAAGCCAAATTTGGGTTCGGGCAGGTTGGGCGTGGGAGTGGTGGTGGGTTGCGGTTGTGTCATTGGTATCTGACTTAGTTACAATTCTTAAAGATTCCTGCTTCCTATTCTAAGTCCTCTGTGTCCTTTGTGCTTTTGTGGTGAATAAAACCACGCCGACACAGACAGCAGGGAGATTCTGCAAACATTCGCGAGAGGTGACAGATGCTGATTGGCGTCCCCAAGGAAACTAAGGACCAGGAATTTCGGGTGGGGTTGAGTCCCAGCAGCGTTAGGGTACTGACGGAAAACGGACATCAGGTGTTTGTGGAAACCGGGGCCGGAGCTGGGGCGGGTTTTCCCGATGAGGATTATATCCTGGCGGGTGGCCAGATTGTCCCCACGGCGGCTAAAGCCTGGAATCAGGAATTGGTGGTGAAAGTCAAAGAACCTCTGCCCCCAGAGTACCAGTTTTTGCAAAAAGGACAATTACTGTTTACTTACCTTCACTTGGCGGCGGATAGGAAACAGACAGAGGCTCTGATGGCTAGTGGCGTCAGTGCGATCGCCTATGAAACCGTGGAACTGGCAGATAAACGCCTCCCCCTCCTGGTTCCCATGAGTATTATCGCCGGTAGGTTAGCAGTGCAAATTGGGGCTCGGTTCTTGGAACGCCAGCAGGGAGGTAGAGGGGTTCTTCTCGGAGGTGTTCCGGGGGTGAAACCGGGAACGGTGGTGATTTTAGGTGGTGGCGTGGTGGGTACAGAAGCCGCCCGCATGGCTGTGGGGATGGGGGCTCGCGTCCAAATTCTGGATATTAATGTGGACCGGTTAGCTTATCTGGAAACTCTATTTGGTTCTCGCGTGGAACTGCTGTATAGCGAATCGTTGCAAATTGAAACTGTCATTCCCCAAGCTGATTTACTGGTGGGGGCGGTTTTGGTTCCCGGTCGTCGGGCTCCCACCCTCGTCCCTCGCTCTTTTGTGCAAAAAATGCACCCCGGTTCGGTGATTATTGATGTGGCGGTGGACCAAGGCGGCTGTGTGGAAACTCTCCACCCCACCTCCCACACTAATCCTACATATGTGGATGAGGGAGTTGTCCATTATGGTGTCCCCAATATGCCGGGAGCTGTGCCTTGGACGGCTACTCAAGCTCTCAATAATAGTACATTACCTTATGTGGTGAAATTGGCGGCCAATGGCATTAAAGCTCTGGAAACTGACCGAGCTTTAGCGAAGGGGATTAATGTGCATGAAAACCAGTTAGTACATCCCGCCGTCCGGGAAGTATTCCCCGATTTGTGTTAAAATTTTCGGTAATCGTAGGGACACGGCATGGCCGTGTCCTCAATTTATATAAGGCATTGCCCACCCTACTGGTTTTGACAATTACCAATCATCTTGAGATTGGCGATAACTGGGTTTTTCCCAATCGTCATATATATCATCTAATTGTTGCGGGATAATTTCCATTTCTTGTGGTGCTTCTGTTGGCGATATTGGTATATCTAACTTTAAAGGTTCGACAACCCGGTTGATGGCATCTTTGACAAAGCCTTTAAAAAACTCTTCTTTGCGATTAAGTTGAAATTGCCGCTGCACGACTTCGGCGATACCACCATCACCCCAGTCTTGGTCATGGCGGAAATATTCTATAAAACTTTTCCCGGCAATGCGGGTGATGTAGGCGGCGGAAATACCTTGAACGGCTTTGCCAACAGCTAATGTGCCGGGATTGGTTTGTAAGGCGGTGGCTATTAGATTGACGGCTCCTTTAACTATGCCTAAACCGGCGAGGGTTTTGGCGAGGGATAAGGCGAGTTCTCGCCCGCGTTCTTTGTTGATTTCGCAACCGTAAATATTGCCGATTTCTATGACCATTTGGGCGTTGACGGCACAGGTGGCGAGGAGGTCTAATCCGGGGAGGGGGGTAAGGGCGATCGCTCCGGCTCCAATCCATTGAAATCGCTCTACTACTTTCTCCGCTTGGCGTCGCCGCTGTCCATCTAACAGCCGCCGCGCTTCTTCCCCTAAGCGCATGGATTGCAGTAAGATATTGTCAGCAACTAAATCCTCGCCTTCGGCTCGCAAAACTGCGGCCATGCGGCGAATTAAAGGCATAATATCTGGTTCCATTTGGAAGACGCCGCCGCCGTCGAGCTTTACTGGTTGGGGGTTCGCCACTACTGCGACTACATCCATCATGGAGACGAAACCTCGCACTCGCTCCCGCAGGCGAGCTAAAATTAATTCTCGTTCTGCTTCGGGATAACGATCGGTTTTGTTGAAGACGATTAAAGAGCGTTTGCCAATTTCCACTAAGCCACGCAGGGGCTCATATTCCGATCGGCTCAAGTCATTATCCACCACAAACACCAGTAAATCTGCCTCGGTTGCCAACTGGCGAGCCCGTTTTTCCCGCTCTTTTCCCCCCTCCCCAGCTTCCAAAATTCCTGGCGTATCGGTGATTAATATCTCCCGGTCTAATCCCCTCAATTTCAAAATATAAGTTTCCCCCACCTCTGTAGTGCCCATCGGGGCTCCCACTTGCCCCGCCATCCGCCCCAGCAGAGCATTTACTACTGATGTTTTTCCCGCCGAACCCGTACCAAACACCACCACTTGTAAGTCCCCCCGAGCTAGAGAGGATTCAATTTCTCTGGATTTACTGATTAAGGCTTGTTTGGCTACCTCATCTTGGATTAAATCCACTTGCTGTTTGAGAGCCTGTAGGGTTTCTGATGCGGCTTCGATTTTTCTTTGGGGAATTTTGGGGGCAGCTCGGCGGCGCTTCTTAGTTTGCATTACACTAGGGAATAGCCCGACATAATAGGCAAATGCCGCAATTAGGACTCCTAAGAGTAGAATAATCAGTAGTACCAGTAGCTGCCCTAACAGGGGCGAAGTCCAGGCCACCTGCAGGTACAGCCGGTATAGGGAACTGACCAGCCATAGCACTAAGGATAGAATGACGGTGATACCGACAAAGATGGTGAGCAGGCGGGACAAAGGCATGATGGTAGTGTCAGTAGGGAATCAGAAGACTGGGTAATTTATGGCGTTTCTCACAAGGTAGGAGTGTGGGCGTCCCCAACTGCGGCGGTAAATGTCGCTTGGTGGGGCGGCTCTCCGGGAGCAATTTGCACCTTATCCGATGGAAAAACGCTGTATCTATCATTGTGACGTAGGGGGAACGATGGTTTACCCCTACATTTGGGCGAACGATCGTTCGCTCTGACAATTTCGCGAGATTGATTTTCTCCCTACAGCTTATGCAGCCAAGCGATCGCACACCCCCCGAACCTCAACCACATATGCGTACTCCCCACCAGACCCCCCCTGGTTCCCCATTACCCACCCCTCAAGGCTGGATCTGGCGGACTCTAGGACGGCTCAGTATTCGCCACAAAATCACTTTAGGTTACGGTCTCAGTCTGGCGATCGCCATCATCGGCACCTCCTCGGGCATTCTGTTCGGCGAGCAATACCAGCGACAAGCCACCGCCAACCTCGTCCAAGCCAATGACCACGAAGAATTACTCACCCAACTGCGCATCGCCACCCTAGAACTGCCCTTATACTGGCACAACCTGGAATACACCGAAGCCACCACAGACCAGAAACCCATACCCATCCACACCCAAGTCATCCGCCAGCAGTCAGACTTACGCCAGCAAGTCGCCCAAATCAAACAGCAACTGGTCGCCCTCCAATCCATAGAAGGTAGCCAATCCCTCCTCGGCGAATATCCCAACCTCCTCGACACCTATGCCCGAGAACTAGACCAACTCCTTACCAACCTCGCCGCTCTGGACTCCTCACCCGCAGCCACCGCGATCGCCGAGCAGCTCATCACAGACTTTACCGCCCAACTCTCTTTTCCCCAATTGATTCGCTTTTCTCAGCAACTACAACCCCTGATTATCCAAGCCAGAAAACACCAAGCCGAAGCCGAAGTATCTTTGGATAAAGAAGCCGAATATCAGGAACTCAGCATATTAATCAGCCTATTATTATCTGTCGGCATTGCCGCTTTTTTAGCCATCATCACCACCCGCGTCATTGCCCGCCCCATTGAAGCCGTCACCGACGTTGCCCAACGCATCACCAAAGAATCTAATTTTCATCTAGAAGTCCCCATTTTGACTGAAGATGAAATCGGCGTTTTAAGCACCTCCATCAACCAGCTCATCGCCCGCGTCTGCCAGCTCCTAGAAGAACTAGAAGCCGAGCAAGAATCCCAACTCATGCAAAGCGAAAAAATGGCCGCCCTCGGGCGCATGATTGCCGGAGTTGCCCACGAGCTGAACAACCCGATTAACTTTATCTACGGCAACATCACCCCCGCCGAAGAATATCTCCAAGACATCTTTTCTCTCATCGACGCCTACACTACAGAAATCCCCAACCCCCCCGCCGCTGTTCAACAAGTAGCCGATAGCATAGAAATTGACTTTTTGCAAGAGGATTTACAGAAAATATTGCAATCTATGAAACTGGGAGCCGATCGGGCCCGCGCCATTGTAATGAGCCTGAAAAACTTCTCCCGCCTCGATGAAGGCAACCCCCAACCCGTGGACCTGCGCGAGTGCATCGATAGTACCCTGCTCATCCTCCATAATCGCATCAAAAAGAACATCACCATCACCTGTGAATATGGCGACATACCCCCAGTAGAAGGTTATATGGGATTGCTCTATCAAGTGTTTATGAACATCCTCAGTAACGCCGTTGACGCCTTAGAAGAAAGCAGTACCAGCAAAGACCAACCCCAAATCCTTCTCATCACCGAAAAAATCGATGAAAACTGGGCAGCAGTCCGCATCTCCGACAACGGACCCGGTATCCCCCCGGAAAATTATCAAAAAATCTTTGACACCTTTTTTACCACCAAACCCAGAGGCGTGGGTACAGGCTTAGGACTAGCCATCAGCCGTCAAATCGTCGAACAAAAACACGGTGGCAAACTCCTATGTAAATCCCAATTAGGACAAGGCACCGAATTTATTGTATTACTACCATTCAAACACAAAACCAATCCCCCCATCCCCACCGTCATTAACAGATTTATCACCAAATCTTGAATCAGTCAACCCTGTATGGGCACGGCATTATTAAGATTTGGTTGGTGATGAGAAATTTTGATGCCGCCGTGCCCAAACCTCAATGATAATATAATGACAAATGACCAAGGACAAATCACCAACCACCCATGCTCCGCAAAATCTGGCAATGGCTGAAAAACCTATATCAACGGTGGTTCCGCAAACCGGACCCCACACCACCCCCAACCCCAAAACCCCCCCGTCCCGACACCGAATATGAAAACCTCTTCTTCCGACTCCTGGAAGAAGTCAGCCAAGGAGCCAGTAGAGGCAATATTAAAGGATTCCTCATCAGCTCCAACGTCAAAGAAGCGGAACTGGTAGCCTGGTTACAGCGGTTTAGGGCCCAACTAGAAACCAACCCCCCCGCCAACCCCACCGAACTGAGCGATCGCCTCCAGCAACTGAGCCAACTGGGACTAGGGGAACTCTCCTCCCTAGGGGGAAAAATCGCCGAGCAGCTATCTCCCACACCCCTCAACCCCCAACCCCCTTCTCCCAGAGAGAGAGAAGGGGGATTAAGTCCCTCTCCCTCTTTGGGAGAGGGATTTAGGGTGAGGGATAACACACCTCAGCAGCGTAAACCCCATCCCGATGCCGTAGCTTTATTCAACCAAGGAGTTGATTTAGTTAATGCAGGCAACATCCAAGGTGCTTTAGAATGCTGGAACCGCGCCCTGGAGATAGACCCCAACTTCCACTATGCTTGGCATAACAAAGGCAACGCCCACAGTGACTTAAAACAGTACCAAGAGGCGATATCATGCTATGAACGCGCCCTGGAGATAGACCCCAAATACCACTATGCTTGGACTGGAAAAGGCAACGTCCACCTTGAATTAAAACAGTACCAAGAGGCGATATCATGCTTTAACCGCGCCCTGGAGATAGACCCCAACTTCCAAATTGCTTGGCATAACAAAGGCAACGCCCACAATTACTTAAAACAGTACCAAGAGGCGATATCATGCTATGAACGCGCCCTGGAGATTGAACCCACCGACCACAATGCTTGGAATGGACAAGGCAACGTCCACCTTAAATTAAAACAGTACCAAGAGGCGATATCATGCTT
>DVDU01000060.1 GCA_015296065.1 Oscillatoriaceae cyanobacterium M33_DOE_052
ACCCGGTTCCTGATCCGCTCTATCGAAGCTATTTATGGGGTCGTGATGGCTATCCCTACTCATCTCAACCCTCAATTCGTGATTTACTGAATTTAGTTTTGTGCATTCTATTGATTATTTTTATAACTGACTGTTCACCCGTTCAAGATATTATTCCTGCCGAGATGGCTACATCTTTTTGGTATCTTTCGCCGTCAGGAGATAAGTTGCTCTATATTACCGGCACAGGTCTTCTTGTTCGCTTCTTGACAACGAACCAGGATATAACCATTGGTGATTGTCCCTGGTTTAGATGGCTCGACAATGAGACCGTTTATTGTTTTGATTATAAGGGTTCTCGTGATATTCCTGATAGTGTCATTAGTCATATCTCTGGCCCTGCCGATGCTTTCCAAAAGATACCTGTTAAAGCCTTAGTTGCAGATCAAGTCGAACTGGATACCTTATTAAAACAAGCTAAGGCTATTTACAGCTTGCAACTTTCATATCCGCAGACTGAACCTGCCTCGCTTCTGATTTTAGGGGTAACATCGCCAGCAAATGCACTCCAATATTATCACCTAACCGGGATTGAAAATTTAGACGAGGTACTTAAGAATTATCACTATACCTCTGTTCTTCTTCTTGATGCGGAAAATGAACTATTAAAAAAAAGATATTCCCCTAACAAGGCGTACTATGCTCTTTTCCGGGGAGGTTTATATTCCCCTAGCAAGGCATACTATTATCTTCCTCAAGATAGTTTTGGGATTTACGATGCCACAAATGACCAGTTGTTAGCTGAAGTTAAGTTATCTACTGATCGAGAATATTTTTTTCTCATCGGAGGTTCCCAGCCCAACCAAAGTGAAGGCTGGGCCGCAGATAGTAGTGGAATCTATTTTCAAATCTACTATCACATCGGTCTTGGTCCTCGTCCCCCGGTCTGGCCCATTCAAAAGTTGTGTGTACCTGGTAAATGTTAAGTGAAAAAAGTTATAGGCTTAACTAACTTGAAAAGAAACTTGGTTTTAGGAGAAAAGCCGCCTAACAAGCGGTTGGTGTCAAATTACGGACGACACTGCACCGGCTAATAACAGCAACAGTACCCCACCTGATTACGGCAACAGTACACCACTGATTTACGGCCGCTGTGCACCAGCGGGTCGAAAGGGTGCCCCGCTCTTTACCAAAAAAATAGACCGGCTAAAGTTGTTGGGATTTAATTCAAGGACACCTCCTGTAGCTCTGGGCGTTGCCGAACTTGAGCCCGGAAACTGTCGCCACGAATGACAATAACCTCGGCGCGGTGACACAGGCGATCAATGCCGGCAGCGGCCAAAAGAGGATCACCGAATAAGCCTGGCCACTCTGCCGGTGGGCGGTTGGAAGTCAACAAGAGGCTGCCGCGTTCGTAGCGTTCGTTGATGATATCGTACAAATCGCTGGGAGCGGGAGCTTGAAGGGGTTTGAGGCCGAAATCATCCAGGATGAGTAACTCAGGCCGGAGATAGAGTTTGAGGCGGCGGTCGAGACTATCATCGGCCCGACCGCCGTGGAGATGCTGGAGCAACTTGTAGGCGTTGACCAATAGGACATCATAGCCCCGCCGACACGCTTCGTGGCCCAAGGCTTGAGCGAGATGACTTTTCCCGACTCCAGTTGGACCACAGAGGATCACATTGCGTTTTTCGCGGATATAATCACCGGCGGCCAGGGCCAGGATTTGCTGGCGATTGATGGTGGGATTGAAGCCGAAATCGAAGCTTTCCAGGGTTTTGGTGGTGGTCAAGGTGGCCCGGCGCAGACGTAAGGTGAGCTGCTTCTGGCCCCGTCGTTCGACCTCGTCTTGCAGCAGCCGTTCGAGGAACTCGATGTAGGACCACTTGCCCTCGACCGCCAGGCGATGGCGGGCATCCAGGGTCTCTAGAATACCGGATAAGCGCAGGTGTTTAAGGTGAGGGGTGAGTTGATGTTTCAGTTCCATCGGGTCGCTCCCAGATGCGGACCAAACAACTCTTCCGGCGAGCGGACAAAGGTGCTGGCGGGAGCCGAAGCAGGCAGCGCCGGCGAGGAGACTTGCTCCAGCCCTTTTTCCAAAATCTGTTTGATGGTCCGGTAATTCGGATCGCCAAAAGCCAGGGCCCGGACACAAGCCGCTTCCAGCCGGTTAGCGCCGTACGGCTCTTGTAAAGCCAACAGACGACCCACGGTCGGCAGCCGATCTACCACCGGATCGGCCAGATAGATGTCCACAATCCGGCTGGTGGCCGGACCAATCAAGTGGGCTTGCTGGCGGCTGCCTTCCCGACTGAGGGTCAAACCGGACACCAATTCCGGGGGTAGATGATCCAAATGCGTTTGTCGGCTGCCGACCTGCTCGGCGCGAGTATGGGTGGCCACCAGGTGATAATTCTGGTCGTAGAGGCGGACATGTTTCAGATTGGCACAGACCCATAAAGACTGGCCGATGAGCCGATGGGGTGCCGAGTAGTAACTCTGCTCAAACTCGATGTAGCAATCCCGGTTCAAGGTCAACTGTTTCCAGATGGCCAACTCATAGGGATTTTCCGGCAAAGGCTGCAAACGATCCCGTTCCGTCTCTTCAAAGCGTTTGAGCGGTTGTTCTTTGGTCGTGCCGTGCCGTCGTAACCCGGCGGTCGTCTGGCACCAGATCAACCCATCCGCATTGGCTTGGCTCAGGCTCGTGATCTCCCGCCCGCCCAGAAAGTTCCGCTTGACGTAGTGCACCCCGCCCTGTTCCACTTTGCCTTTGTGTTGAGGCGTGCGGGGCCGGCACGGGGCAATCCGAAACCCATAATGCAGCGCGCATTCCTGGTAACTGGCCTGTACCGCCGGATCATCCCGGACCGCTTTGACAATCGCCGCTTTCAAATTATCAATCACTACTCGTTCCGGCACCCCGCCAAAGTATTCAAAGCCGTGCTGATGACACTTCAGCCAGGTTTCCACTTTCTGATCCCACACAAACTCCACATACTGATGCCGGCTCCAGGCCAGGGTCATCACAAACACCCAGGCTCGCCGCGCTTTGCCCGTCAAAGGATCAAGCAGATAGCCGGCGTAGCCAAAATCAACCTGGACCTCTTCCCCCGGCTGCCGCTCCACCCGCACCGTCGCTCGTAACGGCTGTCCTTTCAACTGGCGCACAAAGCGGTACACCGCCATATAGCTCCCCTCAAATCCCTTCTCTCGCAGTCGCTGGTAGATCGCCTTGCTCTCCACTTTCTCCTTGACCCACTTCTCTACCCACGCCCGATACCCCTCTACTGTTGAGATATTTTGGGGCGGCAGTGCCCCCGGCATCGCTTGCTCCAGCAGCGCCTGTAATTCCTCCAACGGTGGCAACTCCCCCTCGAGTAAACCCTGCGCTTCGGCCCAGGCTTGATACTTCTTCACTGTCCGCCGGTTGATCTTTAACGCTTGCTCGATTTGGCGCTGACTTACCCCGGCCCGTAACTGCATTAAAATCGCTCGTATATCCACAATACTGCTTCTCCTGTCTGACATTACTCCTCCCAGGACGACTACTTTTATCCTGAAAGGATACCTATTTTGACAGGCGTGTCACCTTCTCAACAAGTGGTGCACTTTAGCCGTAATGTGGTGCAGTGTTGCTGTAATTTGCTGGTGCAGCTTTGCTGTAAGTCACCGGTGTAGTGTAGCCTGTAAACTGACA
>DVDU01000232.1 GCA_015296065.1 Oscillatoriaceae cyanobacterium M33_DOE_052
CCCCTCTTCCCCCTCTTCCCACCCCTCCCCATCTCCCCCCTCTTCCCACCCCTCCCCATCTCCCCATCTCCACATCTCCCCCCATCTCTCCGAGTCCAGAAGTCCCCCTGCAAGGGGCGCGGCTGTTGGTGGTAGATGATAACGCCACAAATCGCAAAATCTTGCGCTATCAGGCTCAGGGTTGGGGGATGTCCGTGGATGAGGTGAGTAGCGGCGCCGAAGCTATGTGGGCTTTGCAAAAGGCAGAGGCGGAAAGAAAACCTTATGCGGCAGCGATCGTGGATATGCAAATGCCGGAAATGGATGGCGCAACTCTTGGTAGTTTGATTGCGAAACAACCGGCTTGGGTGGGGACAAAGTTGATTTTGATGACTTCTCAATTCGTCACAGGTGATATTGAGCAGTGGCGCCGCGTCGGTTTCAGCAGCTATTTAATGAAGCCGGTAAAAGAAGCCCGGTTGCGGGAATGCTTGGCTGATTGTTTGATGGATTCTTCTGTGGTGGCAGAATCGCCATCCCCAGGGGAGAGGGGGACTGGGGGAGTGGGGGACCAGGGGAGTGTGGGGAGTGTGGGGAGTGTGGGGAGTAATCTTCCCCCTCTTCCCCCTCTTCCCACCCCTCCCCATCTTCCCACCCTTCCCCCTCTTCCCTCTCTTCCCCATCTCCCCATCTCCACATCTCCCCGTCTCCCCGTCCCAGAGTCTCCCCGTCCCAGAGTCCCCCCCGGAGGGGAGATTCGCGAATCTCCCCTAAGCGAATCTCCCCCCGTGGCATCTTCATCGGTGAAAATCTTGCTGGTAGAAGATAATGCAATTAACCAAAAGGTGGTGTGCAATCAGTTGAAGCGCTTGGGATATACCACTGTTGCTATTGCTGAGAATGGAGAAGAAGCCCTGGAAATGTTGCGCTTGTCAGAGTACGATATCGTGCTAATGGATTGCCAGATGCCAATACTAGATGGCTACAGTGCGACTAAGGCGATTCGGGCGAGAGAAAATGGTACGCGGCATCTACCGGTGATTGCGATGACGGCTCATGCCATGAAAGGGGACAGAGAAAAGTGCCTAGCAGCGGGAATGGATGACTATATTAGTAAGCCAGTGGATTTGGCATTGCTGGGGGCAACTATCCAAAAATGGTTAGCCCTACCAAATCAAGGTCAGGCGGCAGTCATCGGAGAAATCATTGTGAAACCTGATTTAAAAGTTGGGGATATTCAGGAATTGCCCTCACCACTGAACAATCAAGAGCAGTTGATAGATTGGCATCGCTTGCAGGAAATTAGCGATGGAGATGTGGAGTTTCAACGGGAAATTCTCACGGTTTTTGTGGAGGATGGCCGAACTACCTTGGCTAAGCTCAGGCAAGCCATAGAAAATGGGGACATTCAGGAGGTGAAAAATCTCGCCCATGCGCTCAAAGGTGCCAGCGGTAATACTGGCATACCTCCTATCCAGGAAACTGCAGCTAGTTTAGAACGTCTAGTAAGGGATACCGGTACTTTGGATGAGGGTATGGCAATAGTGGCCACTTTGGAGAGACTCTTGTCCATCTTGGCTGCATCCATTCATTCGCAGTTGGGATGATAGGTGGAATGCTGATTTCTGAATGGCCAATGCTGCTTTCTTGGTGGGGCGCAACTTGCTTTGCGCCCCTACCGGATTCGCATACTGAGGAAATATTTAAGAATTAAAATATGTTTTCTGGCGATCGTCTTGGTGCAATTGTGGTGGCTCCAGTGTTGGCTTTTCTGGTGGCCTGGATTGCTTGCCACTGGCGGCAATATCCCCGGCGGGCAGCATTGGCTCTGAGCCTGGGCATCTTTGGGATTCAGGGTATGGAATTTCAGCCCGATGGGCAGATTTTGCCAGTGGCGTTGTCTTGGGGATTGGCATTTGGTCTGTGTTTCCTAGGGATGTGGGAGCTGAAAAATATCCTGGTTTCGGGTATTTTGTTGGGCTTGGGTATCGCCATTTACCCCTTTTTGGCGGCTTTTGGCAGCAATGGGGTAAGATTTGTCCACCTGGGGGAGTTGGTTTTTGGCTTCGGGGTGACGTCATCGTTGGCGGTGGCGGCTTTATGGATCATATACTGGTATCCCCCAGAGGGATTTTTGGTTGAGTCTGTTGCCGCTTTGTGGTTAGCTGGGGCAATAGTTAGCGCCCGGAACACGGCTCATGGCTCGTTGGCAATTTCCAGCCCTAGACCGATGCAATTTTTGCATCTTTTGCTGGTGGTATTTTTGGCGGGGAGCTATTTGCTTGTGCAGTGGTACTGTCGCAATTATGCCCCCCAAGTGGGAAAAGCTCGACCAACCCCTCTAGCAAATACTGCGGTTTTGGCGGAGACGAACCAGCAACTACAGCGGGAAATAGCGGAGCGAGCGGTGATGGAGGCGGCTTTGCGGGAGAGCCAAGCCCGTCTGGATGAGATTTTGAATTCTCTTGATGATATTGTTTGGTCGGTTTCGGCTACGGATTTCCAGTTGCTTTACCTCAACCTAGCGGCCCAGAAGGTGTACGATCGTCCCCTCGATGACTTTTTCGCGAATTCTCATCTGTGGCAGGAGGTGGTCCACCCAGAAGACCGGGAACGGGTGACGGCGGGGGTACAAGTGCTGATGACTCAAGGGATGAGGGATATTGAGTACCGCATCTTGAGACCCTCTGGGGAGGTGCGGTGGTTACGCGATCGCTCCCGTCTGGTGTTTGACGCCACGGGTAAACTCTTACGTCTGGATGGTATCGCCACTGACATCACCGATCGCAAACGCGCCGATAAGGAATTGCTCGAGAGCGAGGAGCGGTTCCGCAAAATTTTTGCCGAAGGTCCTCTGGGTATGGCTCTGGTCGGCTTAGATTATCGCTTTATTAAGGTCAATTCCCGCCTCTGTCAAATGCTGGGTTATTCCGAGGCGGAAATCTTGGAGCGCACCTTTGCGGAAATTACCCACCCGGATGATTTGGATGGGGACATCCACTTGGCGCAACAGTTATTTATCGGGGAAATTCCTTACTACACCCTGGAAAAACGCTACTTTAAAAAAAGCGGCGATATCCTGTGGATTAGCCTGACGGGCTGCTTGATTCGGGACCAGGAGGGAGCCCCGTTATACTTTTTGGCAATTATTGAGGATATTAGCGATCGAGCTGAGTATCGCGCGGCTCTGGAAAAAGAACGCTCTCTCCTGCGTTCTATTGTGGCTAATGCCCCGGTAGCGATGGCGATGTTTGATACCCAAATGCGCTACATCGCCCATAGTGATAAATGGTTGGCTGATTACCAGCTAGTAAGTCAATCCATTATCGGGAAATCTCATTATGATATCTTTCCCGACCTACCGTCCAAGTGGAACGTTATGCACCAGCGCGCTCTGAAAGGGGAGGTGATTAGTAACCCGGAGGATATCTACGCCCCCCAAGGCGGGGCGCCAATTTATCTGCGCTGGGCGATTAACCCTTGGTACGAACCTGATGGCAGCGTCGGCGGCATTATTATCGTCACCGAGCGGATTGATGAATTAGTCCGAGCCCGGGAGGCGGCTCTGGAAAATGCCCGCCTCAAATCCCAATTCTTGGCCAATATGAGCCACGAAATCCGCACGCCGATGAATGGGGTTTTGGGGATGGCGGGTTTACTGGCGCAAACTGACCTGAACTCAGAGCAGCGGGATTTTGTGGAGACGATCGAGAAA